>NZ_LLKN01000003.1 GCF_002900095.1 Salegentibacter mishustinae
CCGGGATTTCTTTTCAGTATTTTTGGGAACTCAGTTGCGCCGTAAGCGGCTGCAAATATACAATGCTTTTTCTTTATCCGCCAAATCTTTTTTAGAAAAATTTTTGACTTTTTTTTAAAGCTTTCCAGTCTCAAAAGAACTCTAAAACAACTGCCGTTTCTATTAAAAACCTTCGCTGTTTTTGCGGCTGCAAATATAAACCCTCTTTTGATTCTGGCAAGTAAAAAAATAAGTTTTTTTTATTTTTATTTTTTTAAGCTTTATTGCCTTAAAAAAACACCGTATCCCAATATGTAATGAACTTCCCGCTCTACTCCGCAACCCTCGTTGTGTCTCAAAGCGGGTGCAAATATACTGCTGTTTTCTTCCCCCGCAAGCCCCAAATAACTTTTTTTTAAAGAAAACTTAAAACTAAACTATAACTCTCTCTAAAAAAGGAACTTGTAAGATAAAAAATTTTATAGAAATATTGGGAAGAGATCGAATTAATTTAATCGGCCTTTAGTTTTACTCCATTTATCAGTGAGCTCTACGTATTCAAAGTCCAGCGCAGTGGCTTGTGGCTCGAGGATATCATTAACAAAAGACCGCTGCAGAATATCTTCAATAAGAAAGTCTTCCTGGTTATTTTTAGGGTCAAATTCTTCTTTCAGCGAAATTTCGAATAAACTGGCAGTGGTATTATACCAGAAAGCACGCCAACCACTTTTTAAATTCCTAATAAGATTAAAAGCAGTAGTCCCTGTTTGGCGATGTACCAGTTTTACTAAAATTTGTCCTTCAGTATGAGTAAGCTTTTTTAATTCCGCAGAAAACTCTTTCTCTATATAATCCTGAACGATCCTGGTATATTTTCTTTGAGCTGACCTGGAATCTATTTCTTCCAGCCTGGCATTAAGAGCTATCAACCTTTCCGAAGCTAATTTAGCATAAGGATATACCTTTCTGGTTTTTCTCCTTAATATAAGGTAACGCTTTCTTTCGGCCAGATCATCAAAATGAAGTTTTTTTAAAATCACTACTTCATTAAGATCTATACTTTCTCTTGGCACCGTGTCACCCGAAATAATCATATATTTTTTTTGCAGCGTATCCTGAACAGGGATACTATCCTGGGCTAGAAGTCCTGAAAAACTAAAGAATAATATTACAAAAAGTGTTCTAAGCATTCACCAAATATTTAGCTTGCTATGGTACTAAAATCATTCCAAAATTAATCAATAATGAGTTGTCATACATTTTATTCTTACTAAATTCGTGAAAATTCAAAACTATGAGCAAAGACAGTATACTTGATAAGGAATCTATAGATTTCCTTGAAAAATACCTCAATAATGCCGCACCAACAGGTTATGAATCTGAAGGGCAGAAATTATGGATGGATTATTTAAAACCTTATGTAGACGAATTTTTCACCGATAGCTACGGAACAGCAGTTGGAGTCATAAATCCTGAAGCTGAATACAAAGTAGTAATAGAAGGTCACGCTGACGAAATTTCCTGGTATGTGAATTATATAACCGAAGAAGGTTTTATATACGTAGTAAGAAATGGCGGAAGCGATCACCAAATTGCTGCTTCAAAACGCGTAAATATTCATACAAAAAAAGGAATCGTTAAAGGTGTTTTTGGATGGCCGGCAATTCACACTCGTGAAAAAGATAGTGAACAGTCTCCTAAAATAGACAATATATGTATAGACGTTGGGTGCACTAGCAAAGATGAAGTTGAAGAATTAGGGGTACATGTGGGTTGCGTGATCACTTATCCAGATGAATTCTTTATCCTTAATGAAAACAAATATGTTTGTCGTGCACTCGATAACCGTATGGGAGGATTTATGATCGCGCAGGTAGCCAAGCTTTTAACGGAAAATAAAAAGAAACTTCCTTTTGGTTTATACATTACCAATGCGGTTCAGGAAGAAATTGGACTTCGTGGAGCTGAAATGATCACGCACCGTATTAAACCAAATGTGGCTATTGTGACAGATGTAACCCACGATACCAATACGCCAATGATCAATAAAAAGAAATCTGGCGATACAAAAATTGGTCACGGCCCAGTAATTGCCCACGCTCCTGCCGTACAAAATAAATTGCGGGAACTGCTTATTGAAACGGCCCAGGAAAAAGAAATTCCTTTCCAGCGAATGGCGAATTCAAGATTTACAGGAACAGATACCGACGCTTTTGCTTATAGTAATGGCGGTGTTCCTTCAGCTTTAATTTCACTACCACTTAGATATATGCACACCACGGTAGAAATGGTTCATAAAAGTGATGTAGAAAACGTGATTAAATTAATTTATGAAAGTGTTCTAAAAATATTGGAAGGAGAAAGTTTTAGTTATTTCGACTAAAAAACTTAAAACTTCATTAATGGCATCAAGCCCTTTTCGGAAATTTCTGAAAAGGGCTTTTTCATTTTCTTAGGTATACTTTCACAATTCTTTATTACACCGCGGTATTTTTTCCAATTATATTTATTGAAAAAGATAAATGACCATTTCTCCCGAGGAAGTAAACAGCCTAATTTCTAATCCCTATGAAGCTATAGATTTTGCCAATCTCACCTATGTTTCTGAAGAAAAGCTTTCTATTAGCCGCAAAAAAGTGGGCCGCGGTTTTTCCTATATATATAAAGGAGAACGTATAAAGGACAAGAAAACCATAGATCGCATAAAAAGCCTGGTAATACCACCCGCCTGGCAGGAAGTTAAGATCACTCATCTAAAAAGTGGCCATTTACAAGTTGTGGGCCGTGATGAGAAAAACAGGAAACAATATATTTACCATCCTACCTGGAGTAAATTAAGAAACGAATCTAAATTTTTTAAAATGGCTGCTTTTGGCGAAAATCTGCCAAAAATTAGAAAGCAGGTAGATACAGACCTGGATTTGCCGGAAATGAGTAAGCGAAAAGTACTCGCCTTGATTCTAAGACTTATGGAAGAAACCCATATTAGAATCGGAAATCATTACTATGCCAAGAAAAATAAAACCTACGGACTTTCTACTTTTAGAACCCGCCACGTAAAAACTTATAAGAACAGGATCAAATTCGAGTTTATAGGAAAGAAAGGGAAGGAACATTCGGTAACCGTAAAAAACAAAAAACTTATAAAACTGGTAAATCAATGTGAAGAAATCCCGGGTTGGGAACTTTTTAAATTTTATGATGAAAGTGGCGATAAGCACACTATAGACAGCGGAATGATCAACGATTACATCCACGAAATTAGCGGCGACCTGTTTTCAGCTAAAGATTTTAGAACCTGGAGCGCCACTAAAATATTCTTTGAAACCCTTCGGGAAATTGGCTATACAGAGGAAGAAAAACAAAACAAAAAGAATATGCTTCAGGCTTTTGATGCTTCAGCCGAAGGTTTAGGTAACACACGAGCGGTTTGCCGTAGTTATTACGTGCATCCCAAGGTGGTTAATTCTTACGAATCTGGGGAAATTGTTCCATATTTTGATAAAATTAAATCTGAAGAAAAACAAGATTATATCTCTCTTTCCGAAACCGAGAAAGTCATTTTAAATATGATCAAAGATTATGAAGTTAATATTTAAAATTGAATAAAATAGCTGTCTCCAATTTTGATTAAATTAGCGGTATGAAGAATACCATAGCTTCCCGAATAGCCGATTTCCTAAAGAATTATCCGCCCTTTAATCTTCTTCACAAAGAAGATTTACTAACGATCTCAAAACAAGTAAAAGTAAAATACCTTGAAAAAGGTAAAATGTTATTTGCTGAAGGTGACACTGGCCATAAACGTTTTTATGTGGTAAATAAAGGAGCAATTTCTTTAGAACGCATTAATAACGAGAAACGGGAAACTATTGATAAATGTGATGAAGGCGATATTTTTGGACTTAGACCGTTATTTGCCAAAGAAAATTACCTCATTAACGCTATTGCCGATGAGGAAACAGTGCTTTACGCAATTCCCATCAAGAAATTTAAACCTTTATCAGAAGAAAATAAAGAGGTAGGTAATTTCCTTATTCAGAGTTTTGCTTCAAATACCCGAAATCCTTATTCTGAGGCACATAAGGGAAAGTTGATTTCTGATAAAGAACCTGAAGAAAATCAATTTAAACCCAATAATAATTTATTTGAACTTCAACCCGCACCGGTTACCAGGAAGGTTGTCATGACCTCTCCCGAAACTACTATAAAAACAGCGGCTCAATTAATGAGTAGAAAAAAAGTAGGCTCAGTACTAATAGTAGAAAATAATATTCCGCAAGGCATCGTAACCGATGAGGATTTTAGAGATATGGTGGCTACGGGTACATTTGGAATTGAAACGCCTATTTCAAAAATAATGGCTTCCCCGGTAATTTGCTATCCGCAGGGTTTGAGTATTGCCCAGGCGCAACTTACTATGATGAAACATCATATTAATCACATTTGCATTACCGAAGATGGCACACCAAATACAAAAGTAGTAGGTATACTTTCTGAACACGATATTATGGTTTCTGAAGGACATAATCCCTCTGTTCTTATGAAAGCGATTCAGCGAAGCAGCAGTACAAATGAATTAAAAAAAATTCGGCATAAAATCACATTATTGCTTCGGGGATTTATTGATTCCAATATTCCGCTGAATCATATCTCCAAAATTATTTTTGAGCTGAATGATGCTACAATTAAAAGAATCATTGAGCGCTGCATAAAAAAACTACCCACTCCCCCACCCTGCGATTTTACCTGGATTTCCCTTGGAAGTCAGGGGCGTAAAGAACAACTCTTGCAAACCGACCAGGACAATGCGCTTATTTTTGAAGATGTGCCTGCGGAAAAACTGGAAGAAACCCGGGCGTATTTCCTGGAATTAGCCAGGAAAGTGAACAAGCGACTCAACATAATTGGTTATGAGTATTGCCCGGCTGAAATGATGGCGAAAAATCCTAAATATTGCCTGAGTTTGAGCGAATGGAAAAGCCAGTTTACCAATTGGATTATAGATCCCGGGAATGATGAGATTTTACTTTGTTCTATTTTCTTTGATTTTGATATTTCTTATGGTAATATCAAATTATCAAACGAGCTGGCTGATCATATTTTCAGCCTAACAAAGGATAATAGGAAGTTCTATGCTGTAATGGGCGCCACTGCTTTACGAAATCCCTCACCTCTTGGTTTCTTCAGGCAATTTTTGGTAGAAGAAGATGGGGAAAACAAAGATTATTTCGACATCAAAAAACGAGGAATCACTCCTATAACAGATGCTGCAAGGTTGCTTATTCTATATCATCAGGTTAAGAATATTAGCAATACAGCAGAGCGCTTTGAGAAACTGGCTCAATTAGAGCCAAATAATAAAGAACTCTTTCTGGCCTGCGCCTATGCCTCTAAGGTCTTAATTAAATTTAGAACCAAACACGGGTTAGAAAATAGAAATAGCGGTAGGTTTATAGATCTCGAAAATCTTGGGAAAGAAGAAAAAATTAAACTGAAACGCTGCTTTAAAAGCATTAGACAGGTACAGGAATTAGTAAAATATCGTTTTGAAGTAACTCCCTATATCTAATGCTGAAAATATTCAAAAATAAATCTGAAGATCTTCCGAAGTTCTGGCAGGATTATGAAGCTAAATTCCAGGAAAAGCTTCCAACAGAAATTACCGAAACAAGATTTGTAGTTTTTGACACTGAAACCACAGGATTTGATCTAAAAAAAGACCGAATGCTATCGATTGGTGCTGTGGCTATAAATAAAAAATCTATAGATGTAGCTGACGGGTTCGAAGAATATATTTCGCAGGAAACTTTTAATCCTAAAACCGTGAAAATCCATGGAATTATTCAGAATGAGCGAATAGATACTCTATCTGAAGAAGAAGCGGTAAAAGCTTTTTTAAAATATATCGGGAATTCGGTGCTGGTGGCTCACCACGCAGGGTTTGATATCGGAATGATCAATCAGGCTCTTTTCAGAATGGGGCTACCAAAATTAAAAAACAAAGTTTTAGACACGGTGAATTTATACCGCGGTACCAGAATAATTTCGAATCTTATTAATAGAGAGAAAAGTTATTCTCTAGACGAAATCGCCGAAACTTATAATATTGACATCAAAGATCGCCATACCGCAGCGGGAGATGCTTTTATTACGGCCATTGCTTTTCTAACGATTCTAGGAAAGTTAAATACCGATAGAAAACTGAATTTGAAAAAATTATTTCGATTTTAAATGAAATAAAAAACCTCACAGGTTTTAAAAAACTGTGAGGTTTGGTATTTTCTAAACAGAATACTTTAAAAAGCTTCCTTTATAATTTCATCTACAACTTCAGGGTTTAATAAAGTTGAAGTATCACCAAGATTTTCAGTTTCGTTTGAAGCTATTTTACGCAGAATTCTACGCATAATTTTTCCACTTCGTGTTTTTGGAAGTCCGCTAACAAACTGAATTTTCTCTGGTTTTGCTATTGGTCCCACCTTATCCTTGATCTGTTGGTTGATCTCTTTTCTAAGGTTATCGTGATTTCTCGACTCCCCTACCTCTTTTAAAATTACAAATGCATAAAGTGCATTTCCCTTCACCTCGTGTGGGAATCCAACTACTGCAGATTCAGCTACTGCTGGGTGTTCATCTATAGCATCTTCAATTGGCGCTGTGCCTAAGTTATGACCAGATACGATAATTACATCGTCTACCCTACCGGTAATTCGGTAATAGCCAACTTCATCTCTAAGAGCGCCATCTCCGGTAAAATACATATTTTTAAAAGTCGAGAAATAGGTGTTTTTATAGCGTTCGTGATCGCGCCAAACCGTTCTGGCAATAGATGGCCATGGATATTTTATACATAAACGACCATCTACCTGGTTTCCTTTTAACTCATTTCCATTCTCGTCCATTAAAGCGGGTTGAATTCCCGGAAATGGCAAGGTTGCATAAGTCGGTTTTACCGGAGTGACGTACGGAATTGGTGAAATCATAATTCCGCCGGTTTCGGTTTGCCACCAGGTATCTACAATAGGGCTTTTATTTTTTCCCACATTATCGTTATACCAGTGCCAGGCTTCTTCGTTAATAGGTTCTCCAACGGTTCCCAGAACTTTTAAAGAAGAAAGATCGTGACTTTCTACAAACTCTATATTTCTTTTAGCTAAAGATCTAATTGCTGTTGGAGCGGTGTAAAACTGATTTACCTTATGTTTTTCTACCACATCCCAGAATCTTCCAGCATCAGGATAAGAAGGAACCCCCTCAAACATCACCGTAGTGGCGCCGTTTGCTAATGGGCCGTATAAAATATAAGAGTGACCGGTGATCCAGCCGATATCAGCCGTACACCAATATACATCTCCTTCTTTATACTGAAAAATATTCTTAAAAGTATAAGCAGTATAAACCATATAGCCCGCAGTGGTATGTAACATACCTTTTGGCTTACCGGTAGAACCCGAAGTATATAATATGAATAAAGGATCTTCAGCATCCATGGTTTCGGCTTCACATTCATCTGAAGCTTCATCCAGTAAGGGTTGTAACCATTCGTCACGCCCTTCTTTCATTTCAATATCAGAGTCCAGACGTTTAGCTACCAACACGCTTTCTACTCCCGGACATTCTTCCAGGGCTTTATCTACAATACTTTTTAGATCTATAGTTTTATTTCCACGGTAAGATCCATCAGAAGTGATGAGCATCTTACAATCGGCATCATTGGTTCTGGTAGCGAGTGCTTTAGAAGAAAAACCGGCAAAAACTACGGAGTGGATAGCGCCAATCCTGGCGCAGGCAAGCATAGCCACGGCAAGTTCAGGAATCATAGGCAGGTAAATGCAAACCCTATCACCTTTTTCAATTCCCTTTGATTTTAAAACATTCGCAAATTTATTGACTTTCTTATGAAGTTCTCCGTAGGAGATATGTTGCGCTTCTTCTTTAGGATCGTTTGGTTCCCAAATAATAGCCGTTTTATCGGCATTGGTAAAGAGATAACGATCTATACAATTTTCGGTAATATTTAGCTTGGCATTTTCAAACCATTTTACTTCAGGCTTATTAAAATCCCAACTCAGCACATTATCCCATTTTTTTCGCCAGGTAAAGTGTTCTTCGGCTACTTCTTCCCAAAAATTTTCTGGTTCTCTTACCGACTTTCTATAAACTTGAAAATACTCCTCTAAATTCTTAATATGATAATTACTCATAACTTAAATAAATATGTTGCTGGTTAAGTGGGTTAATAATGAAAAATATCAAATATCTTTCCTGCAATTTATAAAAACCTGCGGAAACCAAACATTCAAAATCTTGTTAATATTCTCCCTTTCGAAGTTTTATTACAAGTGTAATAGAATTAATGATTTTGAAAAATAAGTCGAAAATTAATCAGTGAAAAAGGCATTTGAATTTCAATTTGTAAAAATTAAAGGGATAAACTACTTGACTTTTTAGGCTTTTATCAATTTTAAGTTATGAGAATACATATAAAGAGGAGAAACTTTAATTAGTAATGTTCCACAAACTTTTGATGATCGCTTAGCCATTTATTTAAATAAAACTTTTCTTTTCTGGATGCTAATTTCCCAGATTTCTCTTCCCGCCATTTTTTATCTGAATATTTCCTAATAAAAATTTTAGATCTTCTCCCCAAACTAACTCCTAAGAACTTAAAAGTAACTTCTGCTTTAAGAACATAGGCATTATTGGTATTTTGTAAATAAACGAGTTTCATTTTTATTCCTGGTTGATTGCTAAAACTGCAGGCAAAACTTAACAAAGACTATGCCCATGGCCAAATTATTGCCAGTTAGTCTTTCTTGTTTATACAAAGCTAACTTGTGAAAAACTATGTTTATAACTCAAAGCTATTTTCATAAAACCACAGCTTATTCCCTTTAACTTTACTCTTGTAAAATCATACCGGCGGGTATTACTTTTTGTAATAAACAAGGGGAATCATGTGAGAATCATGAGCTGTTGCGCAACTGTAAAGTAGACTTTTCTACAAGCCAGATCACCTTCCCAACCGGGCTGACTTTTGCTTTCGCATAAAAAGTAAATGTCCTGGGTAATATTTTTGCGGCCGTCCCGCTCTTCTCTTTTCCATAGACACCTATTTGCTTTTATGCTTTTGATTTTAAAACTAAAACAAAAGTGATATGAGTATTTTTCAAAAACGGGTAAATTACAAACCTTTCGAATATCCCGAAATTCTTCAGTTTACCGAAGCTATCAACCGATCATTCTGGGTACATTCTGAAGTAGACTTCACTGCTGATGTACAGGATTTTCATTCTCATCTTAGTGAAAATGAGAAACAGGTAATTAAAAAGAGTCTGCTTGCCATTGCACAAATTGAAGTAGCTGTAAAATCCTTTTGGGGAGACCTATATCAGCACCTTCCTAAACCTGAATTTAACGGCCTGGGAAGCACTTTTGCCGAATGTGAATTCAGGCATTCTGAAGCTTATTCCCGTTTGCTTGAAGTTTTAGGTTACAACAACGAGTTCGAGAAATTAATAGAAACTCCTGTTATCAAAAAAAGAGTGGCCTATCTTTCTGAAGCTTTAGCAAATACAAAATCTTCAGATGAAAAGAAATACGTGTTTTCCCTTATTTTATTCTCTATTTTAATTGAAAACGTATCTCTATTTAGTCAGTTTGCTATTATACTTTCTTTTAGTCGGTTTAAAGGAGTGATGAAGAATGTGAGCAATATAATTGCATGGACATCTGTAGACGAACAAATTCACGCCAATGCCGGCATTTATATCGTAAACCAGATTAAGAATGAATTTCCAGAATTCTTCAATGAGGAAACTAAAACCCAAATTAGGGAAATTATAGCCCACTCTATGGAAGTAGAATCTGAAATCCTGGATTGGATCTTTGCTGATGGTGCTTTGGAACAATGCAAAAAAGAAGACCTGCTGAATTTTATGAAATATCGGATAGACGATAGCCTTGAAAAAATTGGTTTGGAAAAGATCTACTTTGTTTCAGAGTATGATTATAAAGCCATGTTATGGTTTGAGGAAGAAGTTTTCGCCAATAGTTTAGACGACTTTTTTGCCAAGCGCCCGGTAGATTACACCAAACACGATAAAAGCATCACCGCCGATGATCTTTTTTAAACAATATTCCGCAGCAATATTTCAACTTAAAATCCAGCAAAATGCCAGAAACAATAATTAAAGAAACGCAACAAGACCGCTTATGGTGGCTTAATGAAGAAAGTCAGCAAATACTTAACCGCGGTTATCTATTAAAAGGAGAAACCACAAAATCTGCTATTGAGCGCGTTGCAAACGCAGCGGCAAAGAGACTCTACAAACCCGAATTGGCAGAAGCTTTTATAGAAATGATAGAGCGCGGCTGGATGAGTTTAAGTTCGCCAATTTGGGCCAATATGGGCACCGAGCGCGGATTACCAATTTCCTGTTTCAATGTCTACGTACCCGATAATATTGAAGGAATTACCCACAAACTGGGCGAGGTAATTATGCAAACCAAGATTGGTGGCGGAACTTCAGGCTATTTCGGGGAATTACGAGGTCGTGGCAGCGCGGTTACCGATAATGGCAAAAGTAGCGGAGCAACCAGCTTTATGAAACTTTTTGACACCGCTATGGATACTATTTCACAAGGTGGTGTACGCCGTGGAGCTTTTGCAGCTTACCTGGATATAGACCATCCCGATATTAAAGAATTTCTCGAGATAAAAAATATTGGAAACCCTATTCAAAATTTATTTTATGGCGTTAGTGTGCCCGATTACTGGATGCAGGAAATGATAGATGGCGATCGGGAGAAAAGAGAAATATGGGCTAAAGTTTTAGAAAGTAGGCAGCAAAAAGGTTTGCCCTATATTTTCTTTAAAGACAATATCAACCGGTTCAAGCCGCAAGTTTATAAGGACAAAAACTACGTTATAAATTCCAGCAATTTGTGTTCAGAAATCGCACTGCCCTCAACCGAGGAAGAGTCTTTTATTTGCTGTCTCTCTTCAATGAATTTAGAGCTTTATGACGAATGGAAAGATACCGAGGCAGTAAAACTGGCTATCTATTTTCTTGATGCCGTTTTACAGGAATTTATTGCTAAAACCGAAGATAATTATTACCTCACTCCTGCCAATAAATTTGCAAAAAGACACAGGGCACTGGGACTGGGCGTTATGGGCTGGCATTCCTATCTTCAGAAAAATAGGATTCCTTTTGAAGGTTTAAAAGCAAAAGGTTTAACGAATTCCATTTTTAAGGAAATTAATGAGAAAGCTACAAAAGCAAGTAAAGAATTAGCCAATATTTATGGCGAACCCGAGGTTCTAAAGGGCTACGGATTAAGAAATACTACTTTAATGGCCGTAGCGCCTACTACCTCTTCCTCTGCAATTTTAGGACAGGCATCACCTGGAATTGAACCTTTTAGCAGTAATTATTATAAAGCCGGGTTGGCGAAAGGTAATTTTATGCGGAAGAATAAATATTTAAAGCAACTGCTCCAGGAAAAAGGATTGGATACCGAAGAAACCTGGCGAAGCATCATGCTAAATCACGGAAGCGTACAGCATTTAAAAGAATTAAGTGACGAAGAGCGAATGGTTTTTAAAACCTTTAAAGAAATAAGTCAGTTAGAGATTATACAACAGGCTTCGGTTAGGCAAAAATATATAGACCAGGCACAAAGTTTGAATTTAAATATTCCATCAGATCTTCCGGTTAGGGAAGTAAATAAATTAATGATAGAAGCCTGGCAACTGGGAGTTAAAACGCTATACTACCAAAGAAGTCAAAGTGTTTCTAAAGAATTTATAGCCAATATGGTGAATTGTGCCAGTTGTGAAGCTTAGATCTATATAAGAAAAGCTGTTTGAAAGTTTTTTGTGACGTCAAGCTGAACTTGTTTCAGCTTCTAACATGTTTTTGAGTATTTACATTTTAGACCCTGAAATAAATTCAGGGTGACGATTTTAACAAGGCTTCAAACAGCTTTTATTTATTTTGTAAATCTATTTTACATAGCTCCCCATTCTTTTAGAGAGTCTTTGTTCATTTTTACATAATCCTGGTTTCCGGCTTTTTCAGCTTCAGCTAAAGATTTTTTGGCAGCAGCAATTGCTTCTTCTTTTTTACCAAGATCGGCTGCTATAAGCGATTTTCTTCTTAGAATCCAGAAGGCATTCGGGTTACCCATTTCAAGAGATTTATTTACCCATTCGTAAGCCTGTTCCAAATCTTTATTGGCATCGTGATAATAAGTTGCAGCAGCGAAATAATCGGCAGCTCCCGGGCCATTCATAGTTTTCTCAATACTGGCCATTGCTTTTTCTTCGGTAGGCACTTCAAATTGTAGACTGGCAACTGTATTTGCCCATACAAAATTGAGCGCAGCCGATTCATTCTTAAGATCGTCTATCATAATTGTAAAGGTTTCCATTTCAAATGGAAGTTCCATCACTTCTGCAGTTGCTTTTAGCACTACTTTCTCTTCGTTCCATTCAGCAGGATTTCCCCAGTTAGAAGCATCATTATAAAACTTTACTTCCCATTCGTCTTCCTTCGGAATTGTGTAAATAGCGTAAGTTCCCGCTTTTAATTCTTTACCCTGAACAGTAACATCGTCACTAAAAGTGATTTTGGTATTTTCGTTAGCACCGGTACGCCATACTTCGCCATAAGGTACCAGATCGCCAAAAATCTCACGATCTCTCATTCCTGGACGGGAATATTCTAAAGTGACATCGGTAAGTCCAACTTTTTGTTCAACTTTAGTAAACGGACTGGCTTGAGGCGCCTTTACCTGTGCCTGGGCAGCACTGATAAGCCCGGCTGTACATAAAAATAAAAGTAGTTTTTTCATTGTTCAGTTTGTTTTTAGTTTGATCAAATATACCGAGAAATTGATTACCAATTTAGATAAGAATCAACTTCATTTATATTTTGTTTAACTATAATAATTTTATTTTAAACAAAACTACTCTTAATTTTACAATCAAATATAATTAGAATGAAAATCTACACTAAAAGATCGGTCCAAAAACTTCCTATTAGCCTGGAAAAAGCCTGGGAATTTCTCTCCAGCCCAGGAAATCTAAAGACCATTACACCAAACTATATGGGATTTAATATTATCTCTGGAGCCGATCGCCCAATGTTTGCCGGGCAAATTATTCAATATATAGTGACCCCTATAGCGGGAATTAAAACCAAATGGGTAACCGAAATCACTCACGTAAGAGACAAAGAATACTTTGTAGATGAACAGCGCTTTGGGCCTTATGCTTTATGGCATCACAAACATTTTTTAAAAGAAATACCCGGCGGTGTAGAAATGGAAGATATTATAGATTATAAGCTACCTCTGGGAATTCTGGGGCAAATGGCTCACCCATTTTTGGTGGCTCCAAAACTGAAAGAAATTTTTGATTACAGGCAGAAAAAACTTGTAGAGCTTTTTGGTGAATTCGATGAAAATAAAGTTAAAAACGCAACCCTAAAACAAGATATACTAAAC
Organism: Salegentibacter mishustinae; assembly: GCF_002900095.1. Lineage (NCBI taxonomy): Bacteria > Pseudomonadati > Bacteroidota > Flavobacteriia > Flavobacteriales > Flavobacteriaceae > Salegentibacter > Salegentibacter mishustinae. The sequence goes on from NZ_LLKN01000003.1 coordinate 13,498, forward strand.
TAAATAAATTGAATTATGGAAAAGAATATTTTACTTATTGGTGGCTCAACCGGAATCGGACTTGAAATCGCCAATCAACTGGTTAAAGAAAATAATGTAATTGTTGCTTCAAGAAATAAAGGCGAATTAAATGATGATATAAAGCATTTAGAATTTGATGTTTTAAAAGATAATATTGAAGATCTCGATTTGCCGGAAAAAATACACGGGCTGGTTTATTGCCCCGGCAGCATAAACCTGAAGCCTTTTAAGATGCTAAAACATAAAGATTTTGAGGAAGAAATGAATCTTAATTTCTTAAGTTTGATAAAAGTGGTTCAGGGAGTAATGCCGAAATTAAAAGAAGCAGAAAATGCAAGTTTGGTGTTTTTTAGCACTGTTGCTGTGAAAGTTGGAATGCCCTTCCATACTAGCGTTGCCGCCGCGAAAGGTGCAATTGAAGGTTTCGCAAAATCTCTCGCAGCAGAATATGCTCCCAGCCTTCGCGTAAATGTGATCGCTCCATCTTTAACCGATACTCCATTAGCTGAAAAATTATTGTCTAATGATTCGAAGAAAGAGAAAATGAGTGAAAGACATCCTCTTAAAAGGGTTGGAAATGCCAAAGATATTGCGAACGCAGCTACCTTTTTGTTAAGCGATGAAAATAGCTGGATCACTGGACAAATTATTGGAGTAGACGGCGGACTTTCAACTTTAAATATTTCGTAAATGAGCAAAGAAGTGAATATTTTCTGGTTTAGACGTGATTTGAGATTAGATGATAATGTAGGTTTTCTCGAAGCTTTAAAATCTGACAAACCGGTTTTACCAATTTTTATATTTGATACAGAAATACTGGATAAATTACCTAAAAATGATGCTCGTGTAACTTTTATACACGAGCAACTTCAGGAAATGCGAAAAGAAGTACAAGATGATTATAGTAGTTCTATCGCGATGTATCACGGCAAACCAAAGGAAATTTTTAAGCAGTTAATTAAAGAATATCAAATTGCAGAAGTATTCACCAATCATGATTATGAACCCTATGCAGCTCAAAGAGACAAGGAAATAGCCGAGCTACTTTCTGAAAATAATATTGAATTTCACACTTTTAAAGATCAGGTTATCTTTGAAAAGGATGAAGTACTAAAGAAAGATGGCGATCCTTATATAGTTTACACTCCTTATATGAGGGTTTGGAAAGAGCATTTCAAATCTCTGGATCTAAAAATTCATTATACAAGTCAGTACCTGGATAATCTTATTCAAAATACCAGGTTACCTAATTTAAGCTTAAGTGATATTGGATTCAAAACTTCAGAAGTTAAAGTACCGGATTATGATGTTACTCCAACTTTAATCCAACAATATGAGAACACCAGGAATATTCCCGGAAAAGATGGTACTTCGAGGTTAGGAGCACATCTTAGGTTTGGAACAGTAAGCGTTAGAAAGATGGTAAAAAAGGCAAATGCCGAAACAAATAAAACCTTTTTCGATGAATTGATCTGGAGAGAGTTTTTTATGCAAGTGCTGTATCACAATCCCGATACTGTCACTGAATCTTTTAAAAAGAAATACGACCGTATTGAATGGCGCAATAATGAAGAAGAATTTGAGAAGTGGAAATCGGGTAAAACAGGTTATCCATTGGTAGATGCCGGAATGCGACAGCTAAACAAGTCTGGATTTATGCATAATCGCGTTAGAATGCTGGTAGGAAGTTTTCTTTGTAAGCATTTGCTTATAGACTGGCGTTGGGGTGAAGCTTATTTTGCCGAAAAACTATTGGATTATGAAATGTCTTCTAATGTTGGAAACTGGCAATGGGTAGCCGGTAGCGGCGTTGATGCTGTCCCATATTTTAGAATTTTCAACCCAACTACACAAATTGATAAATTTGATAAGGATAAAAAATATATTAAAGAATGGGTAGAAGAATTTGGCACCGATGATTATCCAGAAAAAATGGTAGACCATAAAGAAGCCCGCGAACGGGCTCTAAAAGTTTATAAAGAAGCGGTTAGCTAATTGTTCCAAATTTCCCGGGCTTTATCAAGGTCTTCGGGAGTGTCTATACCAATGGTTTGCATTTGAGTTTCCACCATTTTTATATTTTTACCATATTCCAGGAATCGAATCGCCTCAATCTTTTCGGCAGATTCTAAAGAAAGCATCGGTAAATTATAGAAATCTATAAGCGCTTGTTTTCTAAACGCATAAATACCTAAATGCTTAAAATAAGTTACCTGCGCATCTGTATTTCTTGGATAAGGAATGGGAAATCTTGAAAAATACATCGCAAAGTCATTTTTATTGGTAATTACCTTTACGTTGTTAGGATTGGTAATTTCGTCACTTTCGGAGAGGGCAGTTTTTAAAGAGGCAAGATCTATGGCCGAGGCATCATCTTCCCTAAAAACAACTAGTAATTTTGCCAGGCTGTCTTTATCTATAAATGGTTCGTCTCCCTGTACATTTACCACGATATCAACATCCATATCCTGCACAGCTTCCGCGATTCGGTCGCTGCCACATTCGTGTTCCTTATTGCTTTTTATCGCTTTTCCGCCATTCTTATTTATTTCAGCAAAGATCTCATCACTGTCGGTTACCACATAAACTTCTTGAAAAAGTTCGGTGTTTTTAGCAGCTTCATAAGTCCTGGTAATTACTGTTTTACCGTTTAAGTCTTTTAAAAGTTTCCCCGGAAAACGAGATGCCTCATATCGGGCGGGAATCATTGCGATTATTTTAAGCGGATTATTCATCGAAAAAGATAGTTTTAGAGGTTAAATTTAGGTTTTAATATTTGAATCGAAGCAGATGCAAAACTATTTATTCAAGAAAAAATCATCTTTAAAACCTATTAGGTATAGCTTATCTGTTGCCCTTGTTACAGCGGTATAAAGCCATCTTAAATATTCTTTACCAACGCCTTCTGGCAGGTAAGGTTGTTCTATAAAAACGGTGTTCCACTGCCCACCCTGTGATTTATGGCAGGTCATGGCGTAAGAAAATTTGATCTGTAAGGCATTAAAGAACTTATTGTTCTTCACCTTCATGAACTTCTTATATTTAGAAGTTTCATCTTCATAATCTTTCATCACTTCCTGGTAAAGCTGGTTAGATTCTTCATAAGAAAGCGACGGCGTATTACTGGTTAGCGTATCTAGCATAACTACGGTTTCAAAAGGTCGCATTTTGGGATAATCTACCATTTGTACCTGAACTTCGGCAAAGCGAAACCCATACAGCTCCTTTATACCAAAAATCTCCAGGACTTTTACAATATCTCCGTTAGCTATAAATCCTGCTTCGGAATTAGGTTTTATCCAGAAATAATTATTCTTTACCACCATAAGATAATCTCCGGCTGAAATTTCTTCTTCCTGAAACAAAATACGGGACCTTATTTGCTGGTTATACAAATTCGCCCTTTTGTTAGATCGAACAATAAAACTGGTTTCTTCATTCCCTAATTCATTATAGCAATCTTCAATAGCATTCATGATCTCATAACCATCCTGTAGTCTAACCACATCTGCCTTTGGAGTAAGTTCAAATTGAAAACTATCATAAAAACCGTCTTGCAGGCTTTGCCTTATTTTCGTGGCATTTAATAGAATATCGCTTTCCTCCGCCTGCCGCACCACTTCGTCCAGTTCTATATGATTTACTTGTTTATTATAAGAAAATTGAAGTTTTTCAGCTTCCAGCGCAGGGCTAATTTCCATTTTTACCGGAGGTAGCTGTGCGGTATCCCCAATTAAGATAAGCTGGCAATTATGACCTGAATAGACAAATTGGATAAGATCGTCCAACAAGCTTCCATTTTCCATTAATTTGGAATTCGTAGGCGTATCAGAGATCATAGAAGCTTCATCTACAATAAAAATACTGTTTTTGTGTTTATTGGGTTGAAGCACAAATTGTACGCCGCTTCCACCACTTTTCTTCGGAAAATAGATCTTTTTGTGAATGGTAAAAGCTTCTTTTTTTGAATAATTAGAGATCACTTTTGCTGCTCTTCCCGTAGGTGCCAATAAAACTCCCGATTTCTTAATTTGCCAGAGATTTTTCACCAGGGTACTGATAATCGTGGTTTTACCGGTTCCGGCAAAGCCTTTCAATACAAAAAGTTCATCTTTATTATTGCTTAAAACGAAACGGGAAAGTTGCTGTAATGCAAGATCCTGTCCTGCTTTAGCCGTAAAACCAAGATCGCTTAATAGAAGTTTATAAAATTTAGAAGCATCAAGATTTTCCATAGAAGAATTATCAAAAATCAAAGATAGGAATGGATTTTTACGGAAGAAACTTTTACGAATAAAAAAAAATTGTAGATTTGTCGTGAACACTAGTAATTCTTAAAACAAAATTTAGAACGCATGAGACTTGCAATTCAATTACTTCTTTGGGTAGTTATTATAGGATTAGCCTACCTTACATTTAATGCTGTTTACGAACCAATCCAGTTTAATAAGATTAAAGAAAAGCGTTATGCGAAAGTAGTTGAAAACTTAAAGGACATTCGTGATGCCGAACTAGCCCACAAGGAAGTTGTTGGGACTTTTGAGGATGATTTTGATAAACTTGTAAAATTTTTAGATACCGCTGAATTTGCGATTACTCAGCGTCGTGACACTACTGTTTTAGATGAAGAATACAAAAAGCAATATGGTGTAGACGAATATATTGAAAAAGTTATTGTAGATACACTTGGATTTGTACCGGTAAAAGACTCATTATTTGACGGCGATAGAGAACGTTATACAAATATGATCAATGTACCCGTTGAAGGTGTAGATGCTAAATTTGAACTTGACGCCGGAAGCATCAAAAAAGGACAGACAGATATTCCTGTTTTTAGAGCCAGAGTTGCTAAGAGCGTTGTACTACAAGGATTAGACAGAGAGCTAATTTTACAACAAAATCAAGTACAATCTGTAGACGATATTAACGGCCGTTACATAAACGTTGGTTCTATGGAGGAAGTTAACACAAAAGGAAACTGGCCAACCCAATATGGCGACGAGTAACAGTACAGAACAAATAAATTTAGAACTGTCCATTCAGGTTTCCCTGGATGGACTTTCTTTTTGTACCCTAAATTCTGTCGATAATGAAGTGGTAGATTTTAAGAAGATACGCTTTACCCAGCAGCTTGATCCTATAAAGATCTTAGCCGAAATTGAAAAAATTTTTGAAGACGATAAAAGCTTAATTGAAGCCAAACAGGTAAAACTTATTTTTGACAATGCGCTCTACAGCTTTGTCCCCTCTACTTTGTTTAAGGAAGAAAATGCTTCAGATTATCTAAAATTCAATACCAAGATCCTTAAAACCGATTTTATAGCACACGAAGAAATTGGTCCTACCGAAATCATCAATGTGTATATTCCATATACCAATATTATTAATTTCTTTTTTGAAAAATTCGGTGAGTTTGAATATCAGCATCTCAGTACTGTTTTAGTTGAAAACTTACTGGAATTACCAAAAGTAGATAGACCACAAATGTTTGCTCATATTAAAAACAAGCAATTTGATCTTGTGGTGATAGAAAACGGAAAATTATTGCTTTGCAATTCTTTCAGTTTTACCGAAAAAGAAGATTTTTTATATTATATTCTTTTTACTGCCGAACAACTCAATCTAAAACCAGAACATTTTAGATTATTTTTACTGGGAGCCATTAGTAAAGCTTCTCCCCTATTTAAAATTGCTTTTGAATATATAAAGCATATCGAGCTTTTAGAAACCGATTTCAGCTTTAATAAAAAAGAAGAACTTACCGGTTTAAACGAACTGGAAGAATATGTTTTATTAAAATCATTTGTATGAGAATAATTTCAGGAACGAATAAAGGAAAAAGATTAGTTGCTCCTAAAAAGCTACCGGTGCGCCCTACAACCGATATGGCTAAGGAGGCCCTTTTTAATATCCTGAATAATACTTTTCAATTCTCTCAACTAAGCATTCTAGATCTATTTTCAGGAACCGGTAATATTGCCTATGAATTCGCATCCCGCGGAAGTAAAGAAATTACAGCAGTAGATGCGAACTACGACTGTGTGAAATTCATAAAAAAAACGGCACAGGAATTAGATTTTAATATCTCTACCATTAAAAGTGATGTTTTTAAATTTCTTGAGAAAGCATACGTAAAGGCCGATATTATTTTTGCCGACCCTCCTTATGATTTTGAGGAGAACGAATTTCTAAAAATTCCTCAAATCGTCTTCGAAAAAAACCTACTTAATCAAAATGGACAATTAATAATTGAACACTCTAAACACACCAATCTCTCAAATTTTCCTAACTTTATTGAAGCCAGGCGATATGGAGGTTCTGTATTTAGTTTTTTTGAAAATGTAGAATAGTTTCTTCTTATCAAGAAGAAAAAGCCAGAAGAAGAAAAAGCCAGAAAAGGCTTAAAACCATGTTATGACGCAGCGGATTAAAACTATAAAACTAATCGATATTGACCTGGAGTTTTACGACAGAATGGTAATTTCTAAAGTAAAAGAAGATGTTGTATTCCAGTTAGCACACGTAGAACAAATTCTAAGAATATGTAATGAGGTTTTTGAAGGTAGGAACTATGTATATATATCGAACAGAAGCAACAATTACAACGTTAATCCAACTATTTATTTTGAACTAAAAGAAATTAAATCTCTGTCTGGAATAGCTATTGTAAGTGAACGTTTTGAAGCATTAAAGGTGGCAAATTTCGAAAAACAATTTTCTCCCATTCCTTTTGATATCTTCTCTAACATGGATGAAGCCCGTGCCTGGGCAAAGACTTTATTAAAAAAAGCAGGCCTATAATCCGGATTCTGTTCCTCCCGGTAAAACCGGGATTCCCCTTATCATTTATCTCAGGTTTTTGTTGCCAAAAACTTTTAGCTGCCTACCCTCCGGTAGCAAGCGAGCAGCTTGCAAACACCGGTTTACATGGCATTGCACCGCATAGAGTTTACCTGATTTCACTACAGCATTACCTGTACATCCTTTCTGTTGCACTAGTCCTTATTTTATCTTGATTGCTCAAAATAAAATAGGTGGGCGTTACCCACTATGCCGCTCTTTGGTGTCCGGAATTTCCTCCATCGATTAAATCGGTGGCGATAAGGCGGCCTGCTTGATGCAAATGTAGTTTTTTAGTAAATAACCCAATTAAAAAATGTTGATTTCTTCCTGCTAATTGTTCAAAATTAAAAGCGTTTGCCTTAGAACTTATGGAGGCTATTTTTATATTTGTAGCTCAATAAATTTCAATGGAACATTTTATAGTATCTGCTCGTAAGTACCGCCCGCAAACTTTTAAAGATGTGGTTGGGCAACAAGCCATTACCAATACCTTAAAAAATGCCATTGAACACGATCACCTGGCGCAGGCACTGCTTTTTACAGGACCTCGTGGAGTGGGAAAAACCACTTGTGCCCGTATCCTGGCCAAGATGATTAACCACGACGGCACTCAAAGCCCTGATGAGGATTTTGCATTTAATATTTTTGAACTCGATGCCGCTTCGAATAACTCGGTAGACGATATCAGGAATTTAATAGACCAGGTTAGGATTCCTCCGCAAGTTGGTAAGTATAAAGTATATATTATAGATGAGGTGCATATGCTCTCTCAATCGGCATTTAATGCTTTTTTAAAGACTTTAGAAGAGCCACCACAGCACGCTATTTTTATCTTAGCAACCACTGAAAAGCATAAGATAATACCCACAATACTTTCACGCTGCCAGATCTTCGATTTTAAAAGAATTACGGTAAGTGATGCAAAAAACTACCTGGGATATATCGCACAGCAAGAAGGTGTAAATGCTGAAGAAGACGCTTTGAACGTTATTGCCCAAAAAGCCGATGGCGCTATGCGTGATGCGCTTTCAATTTATGACAGGGTAGTAAGTTTTAGCGGAAAGGAACTTACGAGACAGGCAGTAACAGAAAATCTTAATGTACTGGATTATGATACTTACATTAAGGTAACCGATCTTATTTTATCGAATAACATCCCGCAACTTTTATTAAGTTATAACGATATTCTTTCCAGCGGATTTGACGGCCACCATTTTATAAGTGGTTTAGCTTCACATTTTAGAGATCTTTTGGTTTGTAAAGACCAAAAAACCATTGAACTGTTAGAAGTTGGCGAACAAACCAAAGCCCGTTATTTTGAGCAAGCTTCTAAAACCAACCACCAATTTTTAATTAAAGCGATAGAGCTGGCGAATGAATGTGACTTAAAGTATAAGACCAGTCAAAATCAGCGTTTGCTGGTTGAACTTACGCTAATGCAGCTTGCCTCTATCACTTTTGATGGAGAAAAAAAAAAGTTTGAACAGTCAATAATTCCCGCTTCGGTTTTTGAAAAGCAGCCTGCACCACCTTCCAAGGAAGAAAAAAGCCTAGTTCGCGAAAATGAACACGGTGAAACTTCATCTGAAGCTCCAAAAGAAAGTCAGTTACCTTCAGGAGAAAACAAAACTCCAGATAGCCATTGTGCCGATGATAAAAAAGATAATTATCATTCAGAAGAAACCATGGTTCCTGAATCTACTGAAGCAAAAGAAGAACCAGCACCAGATCTTCCGCCTGCTCCAGAACCAAAACCGGTAACAGATTCAGGCATTAAAAAAGAAAAAGTTTCGGGACTTTCGTTAAAAAGTATACAGAAAAAACGCGAAATAGAAGCCCGCCAGCAAGAAGCTGCTCCTTCAAAAGATGTCGTGTTAAATGGTGAATTTAGCGAGACCCAATTACAGGCAACCTGGAATGATTACGTTAAGCGATTGAAAAAGCAGGGAGCTAAAATTCTAGCCTCCATTCTTGAAACAGATCTACCTAAACTTCAGGAGAAAAATCGTATTGTTATAGAATTGCCTAATGAAACGATGAAGATTAACCTGGAGCGTGAGCAAAATAAATTGATGTCTTACCTGAAACAGAAACTTCAGAATACAGAGATCAGGTTGGTTATTAATGTAAATGAGCAGTCGGCAAAGAAATATGCTTTCACTCCTATTGAAAAATATAATAAATTGAAGGAGAAAAATCCTTTGATAGAAAAACTACGAAGTACATTCGATTTAGACGTATAAATATGTTAGGATTAAAACTTCCAACGGACCCTCGTTGGGCAAATATAGCCGAAAAAAATATTGAAGAAATTCTTATAGATCACGCTTATTGCGAACAAAAAGCGGCTTCTACAGCAATTTCACTTATTGTTTCCTTCCCAGAATACCCGGAATTGATAGATGAAATGATCGCCCTATCCCGAGAGGAAATGGGACATTTTAAAATGGTGCACGAACAGCTATTGAAACGTGGCTACGTTTTAGGTAGAGATAGAAAAGATGAATATGTTAACCAATTAATTCGGTTTTTCCCAAAAGGTGGAAGCAGAACAACACAATTAGTTCATAGGCTCCTAATTGCAGGATTAATTGAAGCCAGAAGCTGTGAGCGTTTCAGATTGCTTTCAGAACAATTAAAAGACAAAGAACTCGCTGAATTTTACCATAAATTAATGGTGAGTGAAGCCAATCATTACACCATGTTCCTAAAGTTTGCCAGAAAGTATGGCGAGCGAGAGGAAGTAGATAGGAAATGGCAGGATCTACTGGATTTTGAAGCTGAAATTATGAAAGATCTCGGTAATGATAAAACCATTCACGGCTAATAGAACAAATTAAAAAACCCGGATAAATAAGTTTTATCCGGGTTTTTCTTTTAAGACATTTAGTTGTTATTATCGTTGTAAAGAGATTTTATAATCCCATCGGCCAGTCCTATTTTTGGTACAAAAATGTTATCGGCTCTGGCCCATTTCATAGAACTTAAATAAATCTTTGATGCAGGAATGATAACATCTGCACGGTCACTTTTTAGTTTTAGATCCATAACTCGTTCCTCGTAACTCAAAGAATTCAGCAAATCATTATATTTCTTAATATAAGCCAGGCTTAAAGGTTTACCTTCTTTCTTACCACTCGTTTTAAAGATGTTATTAATATTTCCACCAGAACCAATTAAATCTATCTTTTTATACGGCTTTGTGGTTTCTCTCACCCATTTCTCCATCTCTTCCCAGGCACCATCATCTATCAGGTCATTTAGTAAACGTACCGTTCCAACTTTAAAAGACCTGGAGGCCACGGTTTTTCCGCTGCTATAAAGCGTATATTCAGTACTACCTCCACCTACATCTACATACAGGTAATTACAGTCGTTCTTAATAAGTTCGTGTAGATCGGTAGCCGCAATAATGGCAGCTTCATGATTACCATCTATAATTTCAATTTCTACCCCGGTTTTTGCTTTTATTTTTTCCACCACTTCGGCACCGTTTTTTGCTTCCCGCATAGCGGAAGTAGCACAGGCTTTATATTTTTCGATGCCGTGAGATTTCATTAAAAGATTAAAAGCCTGCATAGTATCTACCATGCGCTCAATATTTTTTTCTGAAATCATACTCTTTTCAAAAACATCTTCTCCAAGCCTAATTGGAACCCTTACCAGGGAGGTTTTTCTAAAATCGGTATCTTCTCTACCCTTCTGTTCTGTAATTGTAGAAACTAAAAGTCTAACGGCGTTGGAGCCTATATCTATTGCTGCGTAGTTTTTTTGTGTAATCACTGGTTATAATTTTCTATTTTACTTGTTAATCGAGATTAAATGCTCCAGGGCTAATCTCGACATCAAATGATGTTTTTCAATATTAATGCTTCGAGAGCCTGCCCCGAAGTAGTTTAATTAACAAATAAGATTCCAATACTTAAGTGTATAAACTTAAAATACTATCTTTTAATTTATTTTTTTGCGGGTTCGGTTTCGGGTAATTTTTTTAAATAATAGTCGTATAGTTCAAACTGAGAACGATGCTTATTAATACTGCTATTTCTATAGGCATTATCTTGTTTTGAAGTAATCATTCTGGCTTTTACATTATCGTGCCAGCTAATATCAAAAGTTTCAATAATTTCCTTTTTAATATCTTCATCATAAATTGGACAGGAAATTTCTACCCGAAGGTCAAGATTTCTGGTCATCCAATCTGCTGAAGAAATATAGACTTTAGAATTTCCTGCATTTTTGAATATAAAAACACGCGGATGTTCCAGGAATTTATCTACAATACTTATTACTTCAATATTTTCGCTTAATCCTTCTACCCCCGGAATTAAACAACAAACCCCGCGTACAATAAGCTTTATTTTTACGCCTGCCTGGCTTGCCTGGTATAGCTTATCTATCATCGGATAGTCAGAAAGGCTATTCAATTTTAAAGCGATGCCAGAGGGCCTCCCTTCCCTGGAATTTTCAATTTCCTTTTGAATTAAACTCACAAAAGCATTACGGCTATAATGCGGAGAAACTATTAAATGCTTGTATTTATTGACTTTGTAATTTATTTCGAAGAAGTCGAAAACTTTATTGACTTCTTTCAAAATTTCGGGATGAGCGGTGAATAAGGTATAATCGGTATAAATGCGCGAAGTAGATTCGTTAAAGTTACCGGTACTAATAAAGCCATATCGCTTTGTTTTACCTTCTTCTTCTCGCTCTATCACGCAGGCTTTACAATGTACCTTTAAACCCGGTACTCCAAAAATTAGTTGAACTCCTTCTGCCTGCATTTGTTCGGCATAGCGAATATTGGCAACTTCATCAAAACGTGCTCTTAGTTCTATTTGCACAATTACCTTTTTGCCATTTTTTACAGCATTAATCAAAGAGCTGGCAATGTGAGATATTTTTGCCAGTCTATAAATGGTGATTTTTATAGTTTTCACCTTGGGATCTAATGCGGCTTCCCTTAAAAACTTAACCGTATAGGCGAAGCTTTGATATGGTGCATATAGAAGAAAATCTTTTTTGGCAATACTTCCAAACAAACTGGTTTGCAATATAAGTCCCGGAATTGGTAAAGGCTCTATAGGTTTATAAAGCAAATCTTCTCGTCCAAGACTGGGGAAATTCATATAATCACGTCGGTTATGGTAACGTCCGCCGGGAATAATACTGTCGGTAGATTCTATGCCCATCTTATTCATAAGATAAGATAAAGTATCATCGGCAATATTCATATCGTAGACGAACCTTACAGGTTCCCCCTTTATACGATCCTTAACACTGCTGGAGATTTTTTCAATAAAACTCTTACTCAAGTCACTATCTATATCCAGTTCGGCGTCCCTGGTAATCTTAATCATATGGGCCGAAATACTTTCATATTCAAAAATATTGAAAATAGTCCCAAGGTTATAACGAATTAGATCATCCAACAGAATGATATACTGGTTGCCATTTTCTGCAGGTAAAACCACAAAACGTTCAATACTACGAGGAATCTCTATAAGAACATATTTTTGCTCCTTCTCGGTCTTGTCTAATACCTTCGAAATACCTTTTTGTGGTTTTTCTTCTTTCATTACCATTTTTACAGCGAGATAAGCGGCACTATCTTTAAGGCTTGGAATTTCCTGGAGATCATTAAGAATAATGGTAACCAGGGCCGGACTTACTTTCGACAAGAAAAAATCTTTTATGAACTTCTGTTGAGAATCAGAAACTTGTTTCTCATTAATAATATGAATATTATGATCTTTTAATTGATGCTGAATATCATGCAAAACCTGTAAACTTTTTGCCTGGTGTTCTATAACTATTTGAGTGATCTCTTCCAGAAGTTTACTGGCTTTAATACCTCCCAAAACACTTTTCCCAGCTTTACCGGCGAGGTCAATACGCTTTACGGTTGCATATCTAACTTTAAAAAATTCATCTAAATTATTAGAAAATATTCCTAGAAACCTAAGACGTTCAATAAGAGGAACAGTCTCATCTTCGGCTTCCTGCAACACACGTGCATTAAATTGTAACCAACTGAGCTCTCTGTTTAAGTATTTCTTTTGCGGCATAAATTAGCGTAGGTTTTTAGGGAATAACTGTAATAAGGTTTTACCGGTTTTGAGGTCTCTCCAGGAATCGCAATCAAAATCTATTACACAGAGACCTGTGGTAGGCAAATTATCAAGAGGTTTATCACCCAGGCGATTAACCATACCCGTCATGGCGGGATTATGGCCAAAAACCATTAATTTTTCTATTTCATTAGGACAGGATTTTATTACAGATAATAATTGATTTTCGTCAAAAGTATACAAGTCTTTCTTTACAGTAAATCTATCCTCCGGAATTTGCAATTCCTCTTTAAAAAGTTTTGCTGTAGTGTGAGCTCTAACCGCAGGACTGCTCCATAATGTCAAATTTCCACTCACAAATTCCTTAAAGGTTTTCAGGACTACAGCCGCATCATTATAAGCCCGTTTTTTAAGCGGTCTTTTTTCATCGGGTAAATTATTCTCCCAGGAAGATTTTCCGTGTCTAACAAGAATTAGTTGTTTCATAATTTAAAATTTAAGGTGACAATCGGTTTCTTTCCCAGGTATCTTTTTCTATAAACTCATAGATAATCCTATCATGTAAACGATTATTTCTACCCTGCCAAAATTCAAAACTTCGTGGTGTTACCAGGTAACCGCCCCAATATTGCGGCTTTTCTACCTCCCTATTTTTATATCTTTCTTCTACCTCTTTTAATTGCAATTCCAGTTCTTCCCGGGATCCTAAAATATTACTTTGATTAGATGCCCAGGCGCCTAATTGACTGCCACGCGGTCTTGAAGCGAAATAGGCAGCAGATTCTTCTTCTGAAATTTTCATGGCAATACCTTTTATAATTACCTGCCGCTCTAATGCCGGCCAGAAAAATGAAAGACAAACTCTAGGGTTTTCTTCTATTTCTTTTCCTTTTTCTGAATTATAATTGGTGTAGAAACTAAAACCATTAACTCCAAAGGATTTTAATAATACAATACGATTTTTTGGGAATCCTTCAATGCCACAAGTGGCAAGACTCATTGCATTAACTTCTGCTATTTTAGGATGTGCCTCAGCTTCCTCAAACCATGCGGTAAATAAAGGTAAGGGAACGGAAGGAATATTTTCTTCTAAAAGCTCGCTTTTGCCGTAGCTCTGCCGATAATTTTCAAGACTTTTTTGCATTGTATTTTGCTTTGCTGCAATTTACAAGTTTTAGGCTGAAGACGGAAAGTTTTTGAGATGAGAATAGTCAGTTTAAAGATGAATAACGCAGCTTTAAAAAACTGACCTATGGATGAAATACATAATCATTCTATTATTTACATAATCTATCGATAAAATACATTGTCGATATTGAATTTATTGCATTTAATCCAATTATAAAGCAATATGACTAAAAGTTTTGATAATAATGCAATTAAAGGAACTCACTAATTAAATTTGTTTAAACCAATTATTAACAGCTTTCTCCCTACTTGAGCTAAAAACATTGAAGAATGATTTCTTACATTCCCTCTTTAGGTTCAAAAAAAAGTGCTTTCAAATATTTTATTATAGCTCTTCTCGCTATAAGTTTAGGAAGTTGTACTGCAGGCCTAACTAATCCTGATAGCTACCAGAGAAACCACGATGTCTATGCCGTAGACTTTAATCCACATAATTTAACTGAACTTGAGATCTTTAAAATGGATGAAGGTGACTGGGTTAAATATGAAACAGTAAAAAACGGACAAAGTGATCGTTATTCTATAGAAGTAAAAGACGGTTTTTTAACCGTTACTTCTCATAAAAATAAAATGGATGTGCCTACCTACCAAACCTGGTTAGATTATGCAAGGCAGGAATTAGGATATACTGTGCACGATGAATATGATATTTTTACTACCATAGAAGAAGGTTATATTTATGAAATTGACCTGGAAAAACATCCACTAATAGAAGAAAATGAACATAGAATTTTGATGTACGAACAAAAATAAATACTCCAACTTTTTAAGATTACCACCACCTTTTTACAGGGTGGTTTTTTTATTTCTGGACTTAAGGGTTTGGATTATTTGGCAGAGATTGTCTGAATACTTAATAATAATTTTCAAAAATTCAAACCCCTGATTTCCCGTAATTTTTGTCAAATAATTGCATTTTAACGAAAAAATATTGAATTATATCTAAAATAAAAGGCATTCAAGGTATTTCATAGATTTTCACAGTAATTTTATCTCAAGATTAACATTTATAAATAGGTCACCCCCAACTTTCCTATTGAACTTCCCCCAAAGGTTTTCCAAATGTAAATCTCCCCACAAGTAATTGTTTTAGTAAAACAATCTAGAATTGATCCCTTCCCTATGGATCAATAATTTTTGAACAGTGAACATTAAAATCAAACTTTCCAGAAAAAACTGGGAATTAAATTTATAATTATGAGAAGGCCATCTAATTTTCTAATAATCATAGCATTTATACTGGGTAATATTCTTGTTGTCAATGCCCAACAAAACTATACGATTACAGATTTCAACAAATTAATCGAGAATAATTCTACTCAAACCCGAAGTCAACAAAATTTCGATTCCGAAGAAATTGAGAAGCTACAAAATCTAGTATTTGAATTAAACCCGATGTTGATTTTTAAAGGAAATGAGCATAAAAAAATGGGAGAAGGCGATGCTCAACTTGTTATTATAGAGTCTTCTAATTTATCCCAATTGCACTCAATTAGTAATGAGATGCAAAGCGTAGTATTGATTTTAATTAAGCACTCCTCTATTAATAATCCTTCTATGCTAGACCTTAATTCTATTAAAAGCTCTTCCCTAAAGTATGTTTTAATAGAATGCGATTTTGAATGTAGTGCGGCTAACCTTCAAAATATATTAAAGAACACTTCTAACGTAAAAGTGCTTTACAGGATCACTTCAGAGCAATAAAATTACATTATCTACAAATTCAGGATTATGGAAAAAAACTACTTAAAAGCTAATTTTATCAATTTAAAATTTAGCATTGCTATTTTTTCGCTCTTTTTTATATCTCTAGGTACAAACGCCCAGGTTGTTAAGGAATTCCAACAGCGAACTTCTACCTATTCCAGTTCCAAAAAGATCTATAATATAAAGGGAGATTTTACTATGATTGGTAATACTAATCTTAGTCTTTGGTCCTATGGAAACAATACCAATAATAGTAATAACTATATGATTTTTGTAGATGAAGATAATGATGATTCTACCGATAATTCCTCGGCTGCAGTTCTTGAGTTTTCGAATGAAAATGGCGCAGACCCAAATTGTTCAAATATAGTTTTTGCAGGACTTTACTGGTCTGGACGTACCGATAATTCCAGTACTACAAACGATAAAAGAAAAATTAAAGTAAAGGGTCCAAATAGTAATGGGTATCAGACTTTTACCGCTAACCAAAATGATATTCTTTACCCCGGGCCATCTAATATGTATGCAGCTTATGCTGAAGTAACTGATCTGGTTAGAAGTAACGGCACCGGGGAATACTGGGTGGCAGACATGGCATTAACCCAGGGAAATGGCGGCGCAACAGGTTATTACGGCGGCTGGGGTATGATTGTAATTTACGAAAACTCCCAAATGAACTGGCGTGATGTAACCATTTTTGATGGTTATGCCCACGTAGAAGGGAATACGGTAGCTAATTACCAGCTTCCGGTTTCAGGATTTAATACAGCACAATCTGGCCCCGTTAATATGAAAATGGGGATTATGGCCGGGGAAGGAGATGTTGGAATTGCAGGAGACTATTTTCAAATTAAAAAGAATAATAATAATTCCTGGTTGAGTCTTTCACACGACCAAAACAGTACCAACAATTTTTTCAATTCTTCTATTGAAAATAATGGGACTAACAGGACTCCAAATTTATCAAACAATACTGGTATAGATATTAGTATGTTCAACATTCCCAATCAGGGAAATTCAGTTATAGCTAACAATCAAACCAGCACTACTTTTAGATATGGATCTACGCAAGACACCTATTCTATTTTTTCTATTGCAATGTCTGTGGATGCGTATATTCCCGAAATTGAAGGCATAACCTCTTTAACCGAAATAAACAGTAATACTGCCGGAAATCCTCCATACAGCGTAGAACCGGGAGAGGAAATTAGCTATAAAATAGAGTTAAAGAATAAAGGGACAGAGAATATAGAAGATGTTAAAGTTGTAGTCCCGGTTCCTTACAACGTAGATTACGTAAATAACAGTTTAAATACTAATTTTTATTTTTCACCAATACCTTCTACAAACAATGTGTACTTTGATCCTACTTTGGGAGCTACTGGTTCCATTGTTTGGGAAATTAGTGAATTACCACTGGCAACAAATACAAACGATGTATTAGCTGACTTAAGCGTAAGTTTTAAGGTTACCGAAAATTGTACTATTCTTTCCAATGCCTGCCCTGGTTATGATGTTATTACATTTAACGGCAACATAAGTGGCCGGGGAGCAATAACCGGAACAACTTTTGAAAATAAAGATCTAATACGAGGTTATGAAACCGAAGGTGCCTGCCTTGGGGAACCTATTACTTCCCCGTTTGAAATATCAGTAGATGCTTCAAGTTTCCGAGCAGAAAACTGTGGAAATTCAGATGAAGCACGAAGATTTATTTACTGTAACCGCGAAGAACCAATTAAGATTTCAGAAATAAATTCTGGATTCCCGAGCGGAACAAGGTTTTACAATGAATCGCCTGTAGATATAAATAGCGAAGAATACACAATAAATAACCCTATTCCTAACACCACTGGCTCTACAGAATACTATGCGATAATACCAGGTGCCGAAGATTGTGCTATTCCATTTACTGTAGAAATCACCAGCATTTCTACGGTTCCTGATACTGAAAATATCACTTATTGCTTAAACGAAGAAGCTAATCCACTTGATGCAACGGCAAGCAATACTAATTACGATCTATATTATTACACTAGCGAGACCGATACAACGCCGGAAATGCAAATTATTCCTTCAACTTCTCAAGCTGGAGAATTTACCTATTATGTTGCCGAAGGAGAATCGGCCAGTTGTATAAGTCCAAATAAAGCCGAAATTAAAGTAAAAGTTTTAGGAATACCTGAGGTTGCAGCTCCGCAAAATTTGAATCCTGATGCCTGCGGAACTGAGCTTATTGATAAAACAATACCAGAAATATCTTCAGAATTTACTTTAATTAGTAGCCAATTATTTGAAGAATTAGGAGGCTCAATTCCAGGTGATGCTGATATTGATGCAATTGAATATCGTGACGAAGTAGTTCAATCTAATCCTATTATATATAATCGAGTTTTTAAAATCTCTTACGAATGTGGCAGCTTTGAACTTACTCAGCAAATCACTTTAAACGATTTAAGAGATTCACTAAATCCTGAATTTACAATCACTCAACCAACCTGTGAAAATGTAGCAGGGAAAATAGAAGTAATTTCTAATAATGCTAGCTCTTATAGTCTTGATGGAGAAAACTTTCAGTCATCCAATATATTTACCGGTCTGGTTCCTGGGAATTATGTTGTTTACGTTCAAAATGAAACAGGCTGTGTATCTGGTGCTTCGGAACAAATTGAGATCGTACAAAACTTAGGAAATCCTGGAACTCCATTGGCAAAAGTATCGCAACAACCTTCTTGTGATGATACCACCGCAACTATTTCAGTAACTACTGAAGCAGGAATTTCCTATACCCTTTTAGACGAAAATCAAGACCCATTAACGAATAGTATTTCAAACGGGACTTTCAGTGGATTATCTGCAGGAAAGTATTTTATTCAGGCCAGCAACGGAGATTGTGAAGCGATTTCTGAAGTTTTAGAGATCGAAGAAAACTTGGGAACTCCTGGAGCTTTAGTGGCAGAAGTATCGCAACAACCGACTTGCGAAGATACCACCGGAACTATTTCAGTAACTACTGAAGCCGGAATTTCCTATACCCTTTTAGATGAAAATCAAGACCTATTAACGAATAGTATTTCAAACGGAACTTTCAGTGGACTATCTGCCGGAAAGTATTTTGTTCAGGCCAGTAATGGAGATTGTGAGGCTGTTTCTGAAGTTTTAGAGATCGAAGAAAACTTAGGAATTCCTGGAGCTCCATTAGCAGAAGTATCGGAACAACCAACTTGTGAAGATACCACCGGAACTATTTCAGTAACTACTGAAGCCGGAATTTCCTATACCCTTTTAGATGAAAATCAAGATCCATTAACTAATAGTATTGCTAACGAAACTTTCGCAGGTCTTCCTGCAGGAACTTATTTCGTAAAAGCTAGTAATGGAGATTGTGAAGTTGTTTCTGAAGTTTTAGAGATCGAAGAAAACTTAGGAACTCCTGGAGCTCCAGTGGCAGAAGTGTCGCAACAACCAACTTGCGAAGATACTACCGGAACTATTTCAGTAACTACTGAAGCAGGAATTTCCTATACTCTCTTAGACGAAAATCAAGATCCATTAACGAATAGTATTGCTAACGGAACTTTCAGCGGACTATCTGCAGGAAAGTATTTTGTTCACGCAAGCAATGGAGATTGTGAAGCAATTTCTGAAGTCTTAGAGATAGAAGAAAACTTAGGAACTCCTGAAGCACCAGTAGTAGAAGTGTCGCAACAACCGACTTGTGAAGATACTACCGGAACTATTTCAGTAACTACTGAAGCAGGAATTTCCTATACTCTTTTAGACGAAAATCGAGATCCATTAACGAATAGTATTGCTAACGGAACTTTCAGCGGACTATCTGCAGGAAAGTATTTTGTTCAGGCCACTAATGGAGATTGTGAAGCTGTTTCTGAAGTTTTAGAGATCGAAGAAAACTTAGGAACTCCTGGAGCTCCAGTGGCAGAAGTATCGCAACAACCAAGTTGTGAAGATACAACCGGAACTATTTCAGTAACTACTGAAGCAGGAATTTCCTATACCCTTTTAGATGAAAATCAAAATCCCTTAGCTAATGTTATTGCTAACGGAAATTTTAGCGGACTATCGGCCGGGACTTATTTTGTGAAAGCTAGTAACGGAGATTGTGAAGCTATTTCTGAAGCATTAGAAATATTAAAAAACGAAGGAAGTCCGAACCAACCGCAAGCAAACGTTTCTCAACAACCTTCTTGTGATTATACTACCGGAACTATTTCAGTAACTACTAAAGCAGGAATTTCCTATACTCTTTTAGATGAAAATCAAGAACCATTAACGAATAGTATTGCTAACAATACTTTCAGCGATCTATATGCAGGAAAGTATTTTGTAGAGGCCAGCAATGGAGATTGTGAAGCTGTTTCTGAAGCATTAGTCATCACAAAAAACTTAGGAACTCCGAACCAACCGCAAGCAAACGTTTCACAACAACCAACTTGTGAAGACACTACCGGAACTATTTCAGTAACTACTGAACCAGGAATCTCCTATACCCTCTTAGATGAAAATCAAGATCCATTAACTAATAGTATTGCTAACGGAAATTTCAGCGGAGTATCTGCAGGAAAGTATTTTGTACAGGCCAGCAATGGAGATTGTGAAGCTGCTTCTGAAGTATTAGAGATTTTCAAAAACTTAGGAACTCCTGAAGTGCCAGTAGCAGAAGTGTCACAACAACCAACTTGTGAAGATCCAACCGGAACTATTTCGGTAACTACCGAGCAGGGAATTTCCTATACCCTTTTAGACGAAAATCAAAATCCATTAACCATTAATAGTTTGGCCAATGGAGCTTTCAGCGGATTATCTGCAGGAAAGTATTTTGTTCAAGCAAGCAATGGAGATTGTGAAGCAATTTCTGAAGTTTTAGAGATCGAAGAAAACTTAGGAACTCCTGGAGCTCCATTGGCAGAAGTATCGCAACAGCCGACTTGTGAAGATACTACCGGAACTATTTCAGTATCTACTGAAACAGGAATTTCCTACATACTTTTAGATGAAAATCAAGACCCATTAACGAATAGTATTTCAAACGGAACTTT
This sequence comes from Salegentibacter mishustinae, assembly GCF_002900095.1. NCBI lineage: Bacteria > Pseudomonadati > Bacteroidota > Flavobacteriia > Flavobacteriales > Flavobacteriaceae > Salegentibacter > Salegentibacter mishustinae. The sequence goes on from NZ_LLKN01000003.1 coordinate 34,388, forward strand.
CAGTGGATTATCTACCGGAAAGTATTTTGTTCAGGCTAGCAATGGAGATTGTGAAGCTGTTTCTGAAGTTTTAGAGATCGAAGAAAACTTAGGAACTCCTGGAGCTCCATTGGCAGAAGTATCGCAACAACCAACTTGTGAAGATACCACCGGAACTATTTCAGTAACTACTGAAGCAGGAATTTCCTATACCCTTTTAGACAAAAATCAAGATCCACTAACGAATAGTATTGCAAACGGGACTTTCGCAGGACTATCTACTGGAAAGTATTTTGTTCAGGCCAGCAACGGAGATTGTGAAGCGATTTCTGAAGTTTTAGAGATCGAAGAAAACTTAGGAACTCCTGGAGCTCCATTGGCAGAAGTATCGCAACAACCGACTTGTGAAGATACTACCGGAACTATTTCAGTAACTACTGAAGCAGGAATTTCCTATACTCTTTTAGACGAAAATCGAGATCCATTAACGAAGAGTATTGCTAACGGAACTTTCAGCGGATTATCTGCCGGAAAGTATTTTGTACAGGCCACTAATGGAGATTGTGAAGCGATTTCTGAAGCATTAGAGATCATCGAAAATAAAGGTGCTCCAATTGCACCAGTAATCACCTCTATTACCAATACAACTTGCAGTTTAAATAACGGAATCATTGAATTCGAAGTCATCGAGGATTTAACTTTTATTCTTAAGGATAGTCAGCAAAATGAATATTCACACGAGAACGGTTCATTTACAGACTTAGCTTCAGGAGTTTATTACCTGGTTGCTAAGAATAATGATTGTGAAGCTAAAACCGAAGTAACTATTGACGCTATAAACGACGATCAGGCTCCTGAAATAGCTCAACTAAATGATATTTCTGTAAATACCGATCAAGGAATATGCGGAGCAATGGTGAGTTTTGAAGCTCCGGAAGCTACCGATAACTGTGGTATCGAATCGGTTGTTTTAACCGAAGGCCTGGAACCTGGAAGTGAATTTCCGCTAGGAAGCACTACCGTAACTTACACCGCTACCGATAATGCAGGAAACACCGCCACTTCCAGCTTTAAGGTAATCGTAATCGATAATGAAGCGCCTGTAATTACTTGTATTGACAATATCGTTGTAAATTCAGCCGAAGGAAAAGATTTTGCTATCGTTGATTTCAATGATGCAACAGCTACTGATAATTGTGAGGTGACTGTTACGCAAACTGCCGGACCTGCTTCAGGATCGGAGTTTCCACTAGGCACTACTACCATTACTTTTGAAGCTGAAGATAAAGCCGGGAATGTTTCAGAGTGTAGTTTCACCATCACCGTTAATGATGCTGAAGCTCCCAGCCTGGAATGTCCTGAAAATATTTCACAGCCAAACGACGCTGATATTTGTGGAGCGATAGTAAGCTTTGAAACGCCAATAGGATTTGATAATTCAGGCGAAGTTGAAGTGGTGCAAACTAGCGGACAGCCATCAGGAAGTGAGTTCCCGGTAGGAATTTCTGCTATTGAATTTACCGCTACCGATGCTGAAGGAAATACCGCTACTTGTAGTTTCACTATCGAGATCACCGATGATGAGGCTCCCAAAATAGCTCAATTAAATGATATTTCTGTAAATACCGATCAAGGAATTTGCGGAGCTGTAGTAAACTTTGAACTACCGGAAGCCAGTGATAACTGTGGTATTGAATCAGTTATTTTAACTGAAGGACTTGAGCCGGGAAGTGAATTTCCGCTAGGAAGCACTACCGTGACTTACACCGCAACCGATAACGCAGGAAATACCGCCACTTCTAGCTTTAAAGTAATCGTAACTGATAATGAAGCGCCGGTAATTACTTGTATTGATAATATCATTGTAAATGCAGCCGAAGGTCAGGATTTTGCTATCGTAGACTTCAATGATGCAACAGCTACTGATAATTGTGAGGTGACTGTTACTCAAATTGCCGGCCCGGTTTCAGGATCGGAGTTTCCTCTTGGTACTACCACCATTACTTTTGAAGCTGAAGATAAAGCCGGGAATGTTTCAGAATGTAGCTTTACCATCACCGTGAATGATGCTGAAGCTCCTACCCTGGAGTGTCCGGAAAATATTTCACAGCCTAACAATGCCGATATTTGTGGCGCGATAGTAAGCTTTGAAACGCCAACCGGGTTTGATAATTCTGGCGAAGTTGAAGTGGTGCAAACCAGCGGACTGCCATCAGGAAGTGAATTCCCAGTAGGAATTTCTACTATTGAGTTTACCGCTACCGATGCTGAAGGGAATACCGCTACTTGTAGTTTCACTATCGAAATCACAGATGATCAGGCTCCCGAGATTACTCAGTTAAATGATATTTCTGTAAATACCGATGAAGGAATTTGCGGAGCTGTTGTAAACTTTGATATTCCGGAAGCCACTGATAACTGTGGTATCGAATCAGTTATTTTAACTGAAGGACTTGAGCCGGGAAGTGAATTCCCGCTAGGAAGCACTACCGTGACTTACACCGCTAGCGATAATGCCGGAAATACGGCCACTTCCAGCTTTAAGGTAATCGTAACCGATAACGAAGCGCCGGTAATTACTTGTATTGATAATATCGTTACAAATGCAGCCGAAGGAAAAGATTTTGCTATCGTTAATTTCAATGATGCCACAGCGACTGATAACTGTGAAGTGACTGTTACGCAAACTGCCGGACCTGCTTCAGGATCGGAGTTTCCTCTTGGTACTACCACCATTACATTTGAAGCTGAAGATAAAGCCGGGAATGTTTCTGAATGTAGTTTTACCATCACCGTTAAGGATTCGGAAGCTCCTACCCTGGAGTGTCCGGAAAATATTTCTCAGCCAAATGATGCTGATATTTGTGGCGCGATAGTAAGCTTTGAAACGCCAACCGGGTTTGATAATTCAGGTGAAGTTGAAGTGGTACAAACCAGCGGACTTGCATCAGGAAGTGAATTCCCGGCAGGAATCTCAACTATTGAATTTACCGCTACCGATGCAGAAGGAAACAGTGCTACTTGTAGTTTCACTATCGAAATCACCGATGATGAGGCTCCTGAAATAACTGAATTAAATGATATTTCCGTAAATACCGATGAAGGTATATGCGGTGCAATGGTGAGTTTTGAAGCTCCAGAAGCTACTGATAACTGTAGTATCGAATCGGTTATTTTAACTGAAGGACTTGAGCCGGGAAGTGAATTTCCGCTAGGAAGCACTACCGTGACTTACACCGCAACCGATAATGCAGGAAACACCGCAACTTCCAGCTTTAAGGTAATCGTAACTGATAACGAAGCGCCGGTAATTGCTGCAGTGGAAACGATCAATATTTCTTCTGATGAAAATACTTGTGGAGCGATGATCGAAATCATAACTCCATCAGCAACCGATAATTGTTCGGTTGGAAATGTAATCGGTACAAGAGATGATAATCAAGCTTTAGATTCAGAGTATCCGGTAGGAAATACTACCATTACCTGGACAGTAACCGATGACAATGGAAATGAGGCCGAGCCGGTAATACAAACCGTAACAGTAAATGATAACGAGATACCGGTAATTGCTAATGTAGAAGCGATCAATACCACTGCGGATGCTGATTCCTGTGGTGCAATGATAGCAGTTACGGCTCCGCAAGCTAGCGATAATTGTTCCGTTGGAATGGTAAACGGAACCCGTGATGATAGTCAGTCTTTAGATGCGGAATATCCGGTAGGAATAACAACCATTACCTGGACCGTAACGGATCATAATGGAAATCAAGCTGTACCGGTGATTCAAACTGTAACGGTAACTGACAATCAGGCACCGGTAATTGAATGTCCTGAAAACATGATTTTTAGTACTGAATCCGGTGTTGCTTTTGCAACAGTGAATTTTGAGAATCCGTTAGCCAGCGATAATTGTGAAGTGAATGTAGAACAAACCAGTGGATTTACTTCTGGTTCTCAGTTTCCAATTGGCACGAACACTGTAACTTTTACGGCTACCGATACTTCTGGAAATACTTCCCAATGCAGCTTTGATATCATAGTTGAAGATACTGAAGATCCAACTTTAGAATGCCCATCAGATATTGTAAGAAGTACTGATAGTGGAATTTGCGGTGCTATTGTAGAGTTTGAAATTCCAGAAGGTTTTGACAATTCAGGTAATGTAACCGTAGAACAAACCGAGGGTCTGGCTTCGGGAGAAGTATTTCCAGTAGGAACTACTACCATAACTTTTACCGCTTCTGATGAAGCTGGAAATACAGTAAGCTGCAGCTTCGAAATAACTGTAGTTGATGATGAAGCTCCGGTTATTGAAGATAAAAATGATATTACGCTATATACCGATCCTGATTTATGCGGTGCTATTGTAGACTACGAGATTCCTTCTGCTACTGATGAATGTGGATTAGAAAGTATAGAACTCACAGAAGGTTTGGCTCCTGGGTCTGAATTTCTCTTAGGAGAAACCAGAGTAACCTATACCGCAATTGATGTGAATGGTAATTCGGTAAATTCGAGTTTTACAGTTACTGTTATAGATAATGAAGCTCCGGTGATTGCCTGTCCGGAAGATATACAATTAAACGTTGAGTTTGGAACTGAGACTGTTGTAGTGAATTATGCTACTATTTCAGCTACAGATAATTGTTCAGAAACAAGTATAGAACTAATTGAAGGTTATACGTCTGGAGCAGAATTTCCTGTAGGAGAAACTATCGTGACTTATGAAGTTACTGATGCTTCAGGAAATACGGCGAGCTGTTCTTTTACAGTTATCGTAGAAGAAGAGCCGGAAGAAACTCCGCCTGCACCAACTGCTCCACAAGTTGATTTAATTCAGCCTGACTGTGTTACACCAACCGGTGTAATCCTTATTAATACTGAAGCCGGACTTACTTATAGTATTGACGGTGAAAACTATGTAGCAGTAGAGGAATTTACAGAGCTTGAACCGGGAACCTATCAGGTAACCGCAAAAGATGAATTTGATCAGATTTCAGAAGCTACTACAGTAACATTGGAAGAACCAATAGCCAGTGATATTGAAACCAGCACAATTAGTCTTTGTATAGACGACTCTACTTTTGATCTTTTTGAACTGCTTCAAGGCGAATATGACACTTCAGGAGTTTGGGTAGATACCGAAGAAACGGGAGCATTAGCCCAGGGCTTTATTGACCCGGCAATGTTAGCAATCGGTTCCTATACTTTTGAATATCAACTAAACAATGGTATTTGTGATTCTACTACAGAGGTTACTGTTTCCATAAACGATGATTGTGTAGTATTGCCTTGTAGCCTGGAAGATATTCGATCGAGTATTTCAAAGGCTGTAACTCCAAATGGTGATAATCGCAACGATTACTTTACCATAGATTTTGCCAGTGAATGTGGATTCACTTACGACCTGATGATCTTTAACCGATGGGGTAATAAAATTTATGAAGCCACAAACTATCAAAACGATTGGGATGGCTATTCAACTAATTCGGCAACAAGTTCTAACCAATTGCCATCAGGAACATACTTCTATATTCTGGAAATTAGAAATAGCGGCTTTGACCCAATACAAGGTTACATCTATTTAGGAACAAAATAAAAACAGAAAACTATGAAATACTTATACCTACTCCTATTCTGTCTTATGTTTTCCATATCTGGTTCAGCGCAGCAATTGCCGCAGTTTACCCAGTATATGTATAATACTATATCTATAAATCCAGCTTATGCCGGGAGCAGGGACGGGTTTTCTATAACTGCTTTAAATCGTAATCAATGGGCCGGAGTTAGCGGAGCGCCAAATACGCAAACGCTCTCTGTACATTCCCCACTTACAAACGATAAGGTAGGTCTTGGGCTTTCAATAATTAACGATAAAACCGGTTACGAGAATTATACCTATGCTTACGGAGATTTTGCTTATCGTCTAGATTTCAGCAATGACATCTCTCTGGCAATGGGTTTAAAGGCAGGAATGAGTTACTATAACCTGGATCGGGAATTATTTACCGATCAGCAGGTTTTGAATGATCCATTCTTTGAAGATAGATTCAATAAATGGACTCCCAATTTTGGGATTGGTTTCTATCTTTCTTCCCAAAAATGGTATGTGGGCGCATCTGCTCCTAAGCTAATTAACAACAACAATCACGAGTATAGTGAGTTTTTAGCCATGGAACAAATTCATTATTATCTTACCGGGGGATATGTTTTTGATTTGAATGAAAACCTGAAATTCAGGCCAACTTCTTTGCTAAAAATGACTAGCGGTGCCCCGCTTTCTGTAGATTTTTCAGGAACAATGATCTTCAACGAGAAATTTTACCTGGGAGCCAACTGGCGAATAGATGACGCTTTGGGCGCATTTCTGGATGTAGAACTTTTTGACGGGTTTAGAGCTGGTTATGCCTACGAATATTCAATTTCAGATATTAGACCATACACCTCTGGATCGCACGAGATATTACTTATTTATGAGTTCAGATTCCAGAAAACCCGATATAAATCTCCACGATTCTTCTAAAACAAACGCTGCTAATTATGAAAAAACTATACTATTTAAGCCTATTTTTCTTCGTGTTTAGCATATCGTTACAGGCACAATACGGCAAACAAAAAAGGGCAGATAAACTTTATAATAACCTGGCTTATGTGGAAGCGGTAGAGGTCTATAAAGAACTTATCGAGAACGACTATAACACCAGGGAAAACAGGTTAAAGCTGGCCGAGACTTATATGAAATTAAGAAGTCCCGAAAATGCCGTTTTCTATTACGAGGACATCTTGGAGGATTCTACAAATATTTCTGCAGAATATTATTATGAATATGCCCAGGCTTTAAGAGGCGCCAAAAGATATGAGGAATCTCGCGAATGGTTACAAAAATACCTGGAGAGCAACGGGGAAGCTTCAGCTGAAGCCAACAAAATGCTAGATAGAAACAGTCCTAAAATTAAAACTACCTATACACTTAAAAAAAGCGACTTTAATTCAGATTTTAGTGATTTTGGAGCTGTAAAACACGAGGGGAAAACCTACTTCGTTTCAGCTAGAAATTCGGAAAATTCAGAAAAAGAATATTCATGGAATGAAGAGCCATTTTTAGATGTTTATCAATTAAATTCTAATGCTGAGGTCTCTCCTATTTCCGGAGAGATTAATACTAAATTACATGATGGTCCTATAAGTTTTGGCCAGGAGGGCGAAACGCTGTATTTCACTCGTAACAACTACTATAAAGATAAGGAAGGGAAACGGGATAAAGAAGCTACTAATCATTTAAAGATCTATTCAGCTCAAAAATCGGGAAATAGTTGGGTGAATATTCAGGAATTACCAATAAATAACAATGAATATTCCGTAGGGCATCCGTCGGTATCACCAGATGGGAAAACCCTTTATTTCACTTCCAATATGCCGGGTGGCAAAGGTGGAACCGATCTTTATAAAGTTTCCATAAATGGCAATAATAGCTTTGGGAATCCAGAAAACCTGGGAGATTTAATTAATACCGCTGAAGACGAAAGCTTTCCCTTTATAGATGAAGACGAGATGCTTTATTTTTCTTCAACCGGGCACGGTGGGTATGGTTTAGCCGATATCTATAAAATAGATTTGAATGCTGAAAATCCTCAAATTATCAACTTGGGAGAAACCATAAATAGCAACTTAGATGATTTTAGTTATTTCAGGGAAACTAATAGCAATGCCGGATTTATAGCTTCAAACCGTGATGGGTCAGATAATATCTATGGATTCAACCAGTTGCTGCCTTTGATTTTAAAAGGAAAAGTAACCGATGCTGTAAATGGAAATCCTATTGCGCAGGCTACGATTAGGCTCTTTAATGAAAATAACGAGCAAATCGCTTTTCTAGAATCTGATGAGGATGGAAATTATAAAACAACGGTGAATAGAAATATGGAAATTCCGTTGGAAGCAAAACAAATTGAATATAAAAATTTCAATGCTACTTTGAATACTAGCAATATGCAAGATTTAGAAGAAATGGAGTATAATATTGTCCTTCAACCAGTGGCCGATGTAGAGTATCTTGCTGAAATAAATAACATTTACTTCGATTTTGATAAGAGTAACATTAGGCCAGACGCGGCAAAAGAACTTGATAAACTTGTAAAACTTATGCGCGACGAGTATCCCGATCTTGTAATTGAAGTTGGATCGCATACCGATAAGCGCGGAAGCGAAGCTTATAATGAAGCTTTAGCCAAACGAAGAGCACAATCCACTCGAGACTATTTAATCGAGCAAGGAATTGCTAAAAATCGTATTAAAGAGCAAGGCTACGGGGAGCGCCAACCTGCAATAGAATGCGATAGGTGTTCCAAAAAGCAACATCAACTAAATCGCCGTTCTATGTTTAGCGTGGTGAATATGAATTAAAGATTAGGTTTTTTTTAAATAAAAAAAGGTTCAGCGCAATGCTGAACCTTTTTTGCTTAATCAATCTATGAAAAACAAAATTTACTTTCTTATAAAGATATTGGTGAAATAATTACGTCCATTTTCATCGTCTAACACAGATACTCCAAAGTGGGAATGATTTCCTTCAATGTTTTCTTTATGACCTTTACTGTTTAACCAGGCCTTCACCACAGCATCAGCAGTGCGGTATCCATAACCTACATTTTCACTAACAGCTTTGGCTCCTACAGTTTTTACTAAATTTTCATAACGAACTCCAAAATTATCGTGGCTCACTTCCCCTACTTCAAGCATATAATAATTATGAGATTCTGCTTCAACTGAAATTTCAGCTATAGGTGCAAGAGGTGCAAGATCTAAACTTTTTCTATGTTCATTTACCAAAGTTAGAATTTCAGTCTCAATTGCAGAATAATCGAAATTAACTTTTTCTTTAGCAGTATGATTGTAGGAATTTACTTCTTCTTCGATGCTTTCCTTTGCACAAGAAACCGTTGAAACAGCAAGCAAAAGAAGCATTATAAACCTTAGTGTACTTTTTCTCATAGTTAATCATGTTAGACTGGGAAGTTAAAAGTACACTTTTTATCGACTAAATGCATATTCAATTATGCATTTCATCGATTTTATCTGTTTTTTAACAGAAATAGTAGGATTAACCCTACTGAAAATGAGCAGAATAAAATTTAATACGTTAAAAATGTAGGTGTAAAAAAAGAAAAAGTGTTATTCAAAGATAAAAACCTTCCCGTCATCGGCTAAATCAACCTCCGGAAATATAGTTGCGGCTTCTTCTCTAAATAAATTAATATTAGCATATCGGGTAGAATAATGGCCTAGAATAAGTTGCTTCACTCCGGCTTCTTTGGCAATTAGCGCAGCTTCTTTAGCTGTACTGTGTTTGGTTGGAAAGGCTAATTGAGCTTTGTCCTCAAGAAAAGTAGATTCATGGTATAAAACCGTAGCACCACTAATTTGTGGAATCATCTTTTGGTTAAAAGCAGTATCACTGCAATAAGCATAGCTCTTGGTTGGCTCGGGATCTGCAGTAACAAGATGGTTGGGAATTAGCTCTCCAGATTCTGAGGTGACGTCCTTTCCTTTTTTTATACTTTTAAATAAAGAAACGTCAATATTATAGCTAACGGCTTTATCTATAAGTAATTTGCGATCTCCCGGCTTTTCTTTAAAGAGAAATCCGTTGGTATAAATTCTATGTATCAGGGGAATAGTTTCTACACTAAGTTTTTCATCTTCATAAATAACCTGCGGTTCCTTACTCTCAAGTTCATGAAAGTAAAGTGGGTAATTGGTCCAGGAATTAGATAATTTTAACTGAAGCGTAATAATCTCCTTTATTCCTTTTGGGCCATAAACATGCAACTCGTTTTCCCTATTTAAAAGCCTAAAAGTTGAAATAAGACCTACAAGACCGTAACAGTGGTCCCCGTGCAGGTGGGAAATAAAGATATGTTTTATCTTATTAAACTTTATTTTGTTTCGTCTTAGTTGTACCTGGGTTCCTTCACCGCAATCTATCAAAAACAATTCGTTTTTCATTTCCAGCACCTGGGAAGTAGGATTGGTAAAACTACGCGGGGTAGCGGCATAACAACCAAGAATATTAAGCTTCATATAAAAGATTTTATATACCTAAATCTCTTTGAATCTCATCCATTTGAATAAGGTCTTCAGCCTCTTTTAAAGAAGGAACTACAATAATTTCCTCTGGTAGTTCATCTATGGTAACAGCATCACTTACCAAAACAAAAGATTTCTCATTCATTTGGTGAGCTTTAGAAATTTCTAAAAAACCAAGTACTTCTTCTTTTTGAAGGTTATGATAAGCCAATAGGTTAACTACAACATTTTTCTTCTCAAATTCCTCATGCTTTTGGGTAAGTAGAGAAACAAAATCTACTACCGGAGCTTCTAATGGTTCTATTAATATATAATTTTCTTTCTCTGAAATCTTCATTGTGTAATTCTTTAAATTTAAACTTATAAAATCAAAGCTTTTAGCGGTTGATTTTTGAAGCCAGTAAATATATTACCGCCATTCTAACGGCAACCCCATTTTGAACCTGGTTTAAAATAATTGCATTTTCGGCATCGGCTACATCGCTGGTAATTTCCACTCCGCGGTTTATTGGCCCGGGATGCATTACCACAATCTCTTTATTTAAACTTTCAAGCATTTTTTTGTTCAACTGAAATTGTTGTGCATATTCCCTGGTACTTGGAAAATAGCTAATATCCATACGTTCGTTCTGCACTCTTAGCATATTGGCTACATCACACCATTCAAGAGCTTTTTTAAGATCGGTTTCCACATTTACTCCTAAAGACTCAATGTGTTTAGGTAAAAGTGTTTTTGGACCGCAAACTTTAACCTCAGCTCCTTGTAGTTTTAGTGCAAAAATATTGGAGAGTGCTACCCTACTGTGCAAGATATCTCCTACAATAACCACCTTTTTACCGGCTACTGCCCCAAGACGTTCCCTTATGGAATAAGAATCCAGCAGTGCCTGGGTGGGATGCTCATGGGCGCCGTCTCCAGCATTAATAATACTTGCTTTTACGTGACGTGAAAGAAATATACCTGCTCCGGGATTTGGATGCCGCATAACTACCATATCAACTTTCATGGATAGAATGTTGTTTACGGTATCTATTAGTGTTTCCCCTTTTTTAACCGAAGATGAAGCTGCTGAGAAATTAACAACATCTGCACTTAATCGTTTTTCGGCAAGTTCAAAAGAGAGTCTGGTTCGGGTAGAATTTTCAAAAAATAAATTAGCTATGGTAATATCTCTAAGCGAAGGGACTTTTTTAATGGGCCGGTTAATCACTTCCTTAAAATGATCTGCAGTTTTAAAAATAAGCTCAATATCCTTCTCGTTAAGATATTTAATTCCCAGTAAGTGATCTACACTTAATTCGCTCATATATTTAGTTATTTAGAAACCAGATAAACCACGTCTTCCCCATCGTTTTCTTTCCAGTTCACTATTACTTTTTCTTCATTTATGGCATCTACCTGCCTCCCATTATAATCTGGTTGAATTGGTAAATGACGGCTAAATCTTCTATCTATAAAACTTAGTAATTCAATTTCTGCCGGCCTGCCAAAAGATTGTACTGCGGTAAGTGCCGCTCTAATACTTCGGCCTGTATAAAGTACATCGTCTATAAAAACAACTTTTTTATCTTCTACTATAAAATCAATTTTAGTCTTATTAGCCTCCAGCGGCTTTTCTCCCCTTCTAAAATCGTCCCGGTAAAAGGTAATGTCCAGGTGGCCATAATTTAAGTCGGTAATTCCATATTCTTCCTGCAGAATTTTTATAATTCTTTCAGCAAGAAAAACGCCACGAGGCTGGATTCCAATAATAACGGTATTCTTAAAATCGGTATGATTCTCAACTAACTGGCAGGCAAGACGGTGCAGAATAATATTTATTTCAACAGCATTCAGTAATATTCTTTGACCCATAATTAGTTGCAAATAGTAGAATTTCTAACACAAAAGTAAGCTTTTTTATTTTTTCCTGAAGTTGAATAGCCTTCAGATTATAAATCTTTTCCCAAAGTATTTCTTCTGAAAGAACTTCTTAGTATTTAATTTTCTTCGTAAATTAATACTGAAAACAAACCGACAAAAAATTAAGTTATGAGCTACTATTTTAATACTACTTTAAAAGAAAAAAACTTTGATAAAGCTATAGAAACAGTAACTGCAGCCTTAAAAGAAGAGGGTTTTGGGGTACTTACTGAAATTGATGTAAAGGAAACCCTGAAGAAGAAAATAGATGTAGATTTCAAGAAATATAGAATTCTTGGCGCCTGTAATCCTGAATTTGCTCACAAAGCTTTAAAGAGCGAAGATAAAATTGGCGTTTTTCTACCTTGTAATGTAATCGTGGAAGAAAATGATAATGGAGAGATTGAAGTTTCAGCGGTAGACCCAATATCTTCTATGCAGGCCGCAAAAAATGACTCACTTGAAGAAATAGCTACCGAAGTGCAGCAAAAACTGAAGAAAATAATTAATTCCCTGAACTAAAGTTATTTCGAAATTAAATAAAATACTGATTTTCAGTTGTTTTACGTTAATAATTTATCTAATTTAACAGGTATATAATATAATTATGCTGGTAGAGAGACACGATTATGAAACAGTTAGCCAGGCCATAAATGGCCTGGCCACTCGCGGTTATACTACCGACTTTAAATTAGAGCCGGAAAAAGATAAAATTGTTGATACTGCACGCTCTCTGGAACTTTCCCCTGAGGAATTTGAAATTGATGAAATCTATCGTTTCGAAGGAATGACAGATCCCGGCGATGAAATGATCGTTTATGCCATCTCCTCACACAACCATAAAATAAAAGGTGTTTTGGTGAATGCCTTTGGCACCTATTCTGACTCAAATACTTACAATATTGTAAAACGGCTTCATAAGCATCTTTAACTTAAGCCTTATCTCAGCTATTTTATGTCCAGTCTTACCGCAGATTTTAAAGGACTTACCTCCAAAGCGGCTAAAGCTTCTGCCGAAAAACATGGGTACAATCAAATAGTTTCTAAAAGAAAATCGGGATTTGTTACTGCACTGCGAACATTGGTCACCGAGCCTATGATCATTTTACTTTTTGTAGCCGCAATGATATATTTTCTTACAGGAAATCCAGGAGATGGACTCTTTCTTAGTTTTGCAATTCTTCTGGTAGCTGGTATCTCTTTATTTCAGGAAAACAGAAGTAGGAACGCGCTAAAAAAACTAAAAGAGATTATTCAACCGGAAACGAAAGTGATTCGTAACCAAAAGCTTGAAAAAATTTCAGCTTCAAAATTAGTCTTAGATGATATTATTGTGGTTGAAGAAGGCAATAGTGTTCCCGCTGATGCTAGGATCATGCAGTCTAATGACTTTTCCGTGAATGAATCTGTGTTAACCGGAGAATCCTTTAGCGTTTCAAAACAAGCAGACGAAAATCCTGAGATTTTTATGGGAACACAGGTTGTAGGTGGCCTTGCTGTTGCTAAAGTAACCGCTATTGGCAATAAAACCCGGTTGGGAAAAATCGGGAAAAGCATGGATTCCCAAAAAACCGAAAAGACCTTACTGGAGAGACAGATCAACAATTTTGTAAAGAAAATGGTGATTGCCGGAAGTTTCTTTTTTCTACTGGTTTGGATTCTTAATTATTTAGAGACACTTAGCATCCTGGAAAGTTTACTACAGGCGCTAACACTGGCAATGAGTATTCTTCCTGAAGAAATCCCCGTTGCGTTTGCCACTTTTATGGCTATGGGAGCCTGGCGACTTATGAAAATGGGTATTGTGGTAAAGCAAATGAAAACAGTAGAAAGCCTGGGAAGCGCCACCGTAATTTGTGCCGATAAAACCGGGACTATTACTCAAAATAAGATGAGTCTTGCAAAAATTGTCACTAACAAAAATTGGGAAATTCAGGATGCAGATGCTAACCTTAATACGGAAGCTATAAACCTTATTGAAGTAAGTATGTGGGCCAGCGAGCCCATTCCTTTTGATCCGATGGAAATCGCGATACATAATGCTTATGAACTAAATACAAAATCAGATCTAAGATCAGACTTTCAAATGGTGCACGAGTATCCTCTTAGTGGTAAACCCCCAATGATGACTCATATTTTTGAAAATAAAGACGGGAAAAGGATCATTGCCGCTAAAGGTGCCCCTGAAGCTTTATTAAAAGTTTCTAATCTGGAAGAAAGTGTTGTAGAACATATCGAAAAGCAGCTAAACCAATTGGCAAGTGAGGGATTTAGAGTTTTGGGTGTAGGGGAAGTTAAAGAAAAGGTGGAGAAATTTCCTAAGATTCAGCAAGATCTAAAATTTGAATTCCTGGGACTTATCGCTTTTTATGATCCACCTAAAGAGAATATTAGCAAAGTGTTTGAAGATTTTTATTCCGCAGGACTTCAGGTGAAAATAATTACCGGTGATAATGCGGTAACCACCGCAGAAATTGCAAGGCAAATAAATTTCAAAAACTCAGGAAAGAGCATGGATGGTGAAGAGCTGCTAAAACTTTCTGAAGAAGAACTCAAAGAGAAGGTTAAGACCATCAATATTTTTACCCGAATGTTTCCTGAGGCAAAATTAAAGATCATTAATGCTTTAAAAGCTAACAACGAAATCGTGGCAATGACCGGCGATGGGGTGAATGACGGTCCTGCATTAAAAGCTGCACATATTGGTATTGCTATGGGCAAAAAAGGAAGTGAGATCGCAAAAAAAGCTGCCTCTCTAATTTTGGTAAAAGATGATCTTTCGGGGATGGTAGATGCAGTAGAAATGGGTAGAAGAATCTACAACAACCTCAAAAAAGCAATTCAGTATATCATTTCAATTCATATTCCTATAATTCTCACCGTCTTTATTCCCCTGGCTTTAGGATGGATTTATCCAAATATCTTCTCTCCGGTACATATTATTTTCCTGGAATTAATTATGGGGCCTACCTGCTCTATTATTTATGAAAACGAACCGGCTGAAGCCAACATTCTAAAGCAAAAACCAAGACCGGCAACTCAAAGCTTTTTCAATGTAAAAGAATTAAGCCTAAGTATTATTCAGGGTATTGGAATTTCTGTAGGAACTCTGGGTATTTACCGTTTTGCTGTTTCTTCGGGGTTTTCTGAAGATCTTACCCGCAGTATGGTTTTTAGCTGTTTAATATCCGCTAATATATTTTTAACCCTGGTTAACCGCTCCTTCTTTTATTCTGCAGTTACAACCCTTTCTTATAAAAACAGCCTTATCCCGATTATAATTGGGATTACCACGATACTAAGTGCTGCAATGTTATTTTGGAAACCACTTAGATTATTCTTTGAGTTTGGCCAGATCTCAATCACACAATTAATTTTATGTATCACTACAGGCTTTCTATCGGTAATTTGGATCGAAGCTTATAAACTCTATAAACGCCGAACAAAAAATTAGAAGTCTTATATACAGTTTTACGATTAATTTAACCGAAATACGCTCGTTTTTTGCGTAATTGAAAGAAAAAACATGGAACATAAAATACTTGGTTTACACCATATCACTGCTATTGCAGGAAATGCACAGCGCAACTACGACTTCTATACCAAAACACTTGGATTAAGGATGGTTAAGAAAACGGTGAATTTTGATGATCCGCAAACCTATCATTTTTATTTTGGAGATAAAACAGGAACTCCGGGCAGCATTCTTACTTTTTTCCCATGGGAAAGAGTCAAAAAAGGTAAAAATGGTGTGGGAATGGCTACAGAAATTGGGTACTCGGTTCCCGAAGGAAGCCTGGATTTCTGGAAAAAACGTTTTGAAAAGAATGGCGTTGAATTCGGAAAAACCAGGGAACAGTTTGGAGAAAAATATTTACCATTTCGCGACCCGGACGGACTTAATTTAAAACTGGTAGTTCCAAAACACGAAGATGATCGTGAAGCCTGGGAAACCGATGAAATTAAAAGCAATGTTGCTTTAAAAGGATTTCACAGTGTTACGCTTACTCTTTACAATGTAGGACCTACGGCAGGGATTCTTACCGATATCTTTGGTTATGAGCTCGAGGAAAAAGAAGATGATTTTTATAGATATAAAACAAATACGGTAGAAAACGCTGCCATTGTAGATATTCACGAAGATCCTACCGCCGAACGTGGTATTAATGCCGGTGGAACTAATCATCATATTGCTTTTCGTGTTAAAGATGAAGAAACCCAAATGTATCTTCGCGAGAAGATCATAGAAAAAGGTCTTCAAATAACCGAAAAGATAGATCGTGATTATTTCTTCTCACTTTATTTTAGAGAACCCGGTGGAGTTTTATTTGAAATCGCAACAGATAATCCCGGGTTTACCAGAGACGAAGATCTTGAAGAACTGGGAAGCAGCCTGAAATTACCGGCACAATATGAGGGTTCTAGAGATAGAATTGAAAAACTACTGCCTGAATTGAAGCATTAGAAAAACTTAAAAAGACTATCTGAAAGTCTTTAAACGTCATCCTGAATTTATTTCGGGATCTAAGATTCTCAGATAGTCTTTATTAATTAGGAGGAAAACCTCTACTCTACCACGTACATCTCATTAGATGCCTTAATATATTCTTGCGGATTAAAAGTAGATTCAAAGCTGTTTCTTACGGTATTCAACTTATTTTTTAAATCTGCGATTTTGGTTTTTAAATATTCATCGTTTTCATATTTCTTAATAAGCGAATCATATTTTTTTAGATTCTCCAGTATTCTGAAGGTAATTGTCCCAAATCGGATTTTCAGATTCTGTACCGCGATCATTTGATCGTGATAATCTTGCTTCCAGTTTTCAGGGTTTTTAGCTTTCTCTTCAGCAATTTTATTTTCGGCTATTTTAGAAATATCGAGAATGTATTGGGTACGTTTTTTCGCATCGGTCTCGTTGGTAAAATTTCTGTCAAACTCCTTCGGGTCTATTTCAAGGATTTGCACCAAATTTTCCTGCATCGCTTTTTCCTGAAGCTCTTTTAATTCATCCAGATTCTTATTTATAGATTCCCACTCGGTTTCTATAAGATCCTTATCGTGTGTAAATTGCGCCACAGTTGTGGTGAGTTTCAGCATTTCGGTACTTTGCTGTTTTAGCTTTTTATCGCCCCAACCAAGAGAATTTATAAAGCTGCCTATTCCGTCAAAAACGGTTCCTGCAAACATTCCCGTAAAAGGAGTGCCCTGTGCAAGGTCGCCGGTAACCGTTAGAATATGACTCAAAGCTGAAAGCCGGGCATCATTTTTCTTTTCCTCTTCTACAAATTTCCTAAACTGCCCAAACCATTCCTGGTAACCTTCGTAATGCATGGGATTACTCACCTGGTCTAAAGTAGCATAAAATTCACGGGAAGCATTAAAAAGGTTTAGTGGCTTGATCTCACGCTCCATGGAGGCTAGATTTAGCACGGCCGAGCTATAATTATATTTGTAAACGCTAATGGTATTTTTATCTATTTCCTCCTGTCTTTCTTCAAGAAATTTAACACGCTCCAATAGTTTTTCCACCTTTTCTGCGGAAGAATTTGTGTTTTGTATACTTTCATCAAGATTGCTAATTTTAGAATCTATTTCCTTGATTCTAAACTCCAGGTTCTGGCTCAATAAACTTCGCTCTCGATTAAGCTCCTGAAGCACTTGTTGAGTTACCGATTGGTCATCGGCAAAGCTTTGTGCGGAAATATTCTGAAAAAGCATTCCTGAAACCAACAGGAAAATAAAACTTAATTTATTCATTATCAATAATTTTAATCAGCTATATGTTCATTTATTAACGAGCTGAAGGTAATCATATTTTATGCCACTTAAATTGAAAAAATTATTTAGCTAATTTTCCTAATCTAAAAAGTATAGGAAATACTACTTTGTTCTTAGCACCAAATGTTGCTTTGAGTTCTTCTTCAATTAGATCTACAGGGTTTTCTCCATTTGCCTTTTCGTAATGTTTTACGGCACTCCAGGTTTTTAAATAGCCAATTAAATGAGTGAATGTCCATTGATATTCTTGCTTAAATCGCGGCGATTCAATTTCTATAAATGGAAAAGGGATAGTTTTATATTTTTTATCTAAATACTTGCGTTCTTCATCCCAAAAAGGACCAACAATATCATGATAAAATTTAAGGATAACTTCATCGGTTTCTGGGTTGCTTTTAAACAACGAATATCCTATCACTGCGATGATGCCATCGGGTTTTAAAACACGTGCTACTTCTTTATAAAAAGCTTCAAAATTAAACCAATGAATAGCCTGTGCTACAGTAATTAGATCGAAACTATTATCTGGAAAGTTAGTTTTCTCTGCAGCCTGCACCGAATAATGAATATTTGGCTGTCTTATTGCATTGTCCAATTGTTGTTGACTTATATCGGTTGCCTGTACTTCTTTAAAGAACTTTGCAAGTGCACCCGCCACCTGACCATTTCCAGTTCCACAATCCCAGGCTTTTTCAGTTTTATGGAGTTTTTCCTTCAGAAATTGATATAATTCCTGCGGATAAGTTGGTCTATATTTGGCGTAGGATGAAGACTTTGAAGAAAAATTATCTTTCATACATCATATTTATTTCATCTAAAATTAAGGAAATAAAGCATAAAAAAAGAGCCGCCTAACTGGCGACTCTTAAATAGTCTATATTTCGTATTTTTTATTGGTCTACCTCAACAGTATCAGGTTCCTGGCTGTAATCTGAATTATCTACAGCTCCAGGATTTCTGCTCATTGCTCCTTCTTCGGTTGGTGCGTCCATTTCCTCCATAACATCGGCAGCTTTATTAAAGAAAGATCTCAACTTATCTTTAGCATCATCTGCCTTCATATCTATCTCCTGAAGTTCAGCCTTAAGCTCATCTACTTCATCAGAAAGTTCTTCGTAAGAATTTTCCTGAAGTTTCTCCAGGGAAGCAATTGCGGTTTGCAACTGCGCACTCATATCTTCTTTAGAATTACTTATAGTATCTCCAATAACTTCAAGTTCTTCATTGGCTTCCATTCCAAAACTTTGGGCTCTTTCTGAAACTGCCGCGGCAAATTTCTGCAAGGCTGTCTCAGGATCAATTTCTTCCTGCATTTCCTCGTACTCATCTTCACCATCTATGTAGGTAAGATAGTCTGATACGGCACTCCCCTCATAGGCATAATTAGATACAGTATCTTCTTCTACCTCCATGGTCTGTTCGAATTCTATATCTGCATCCTCTTTTTTATTACCATCGTTACAGGCAAATAAAACACCAGAGGCCATAATTACCAGCCCGGTCTTTTTTATAAAATTAGGTGTGTGTAATGTCATTCTATTATTTTTTCTAAAATTCATTTCTCTTCTTTTTTGGTTGAAAAATAAAATTAGAAAAATACTCACAGCTTCAGTAAAATCAAGTGGTAAACTAATTTTAAAAAAACAGAAGAGTTTATAAGACTTAGTTAAATATGGAGTATAAGCAGGTTTAAAGGTGAAATTCTCTTAAAATAATTTCAGAGAAATCTTCAGCAATCATTGATAGCACAAAAATCAAGCACCCAAAGACTGGGTGTGACTTTACGCGCTGACTAAAAATATTTTATAGAAATCAAGAACCTCGAGGCAAGCCTCGCGAAATTAAACCCTTTAAGGATTATACGTTGAACCTAAAGTGCATTACATCACCATCTTTAACGATGTATTCTTTACCTTCTACACGCATTTTTCCGGCCTCTTTTACTTTAGCTTCACTTCCATAATGATCAAAATCTTCGTAAGCGATAACCTCAGCACGAATAAATCCTTTTTCAAAATCGGTATGAATTACACCGGCGGCTTGTGGTGCGGTAGATCCTACTGGAATTGTCCAGGCGCGAACTTCCTTTACGCCGGCAGTAAAATAAGTTTGAAGATTTAAAAGCTCGTAAGCTCCACGAATTAATTTAGCAGCTCCCGGTTCTTCCAAACCAATATCCTGAAGAAACATTTGGCGTTCTTCATAATCGTCCAATTCGGTAATATCAGCTTCAGTTCCTACGGCAAGTACCAATACCTCTGCACCTTCCTCTTTTACCGCTTCTCTAACTTTCTCTACATGAGCATTCCCTGACACGGCCGAATCTTCATCTACATTACAAACATACATTACCGGCTTATCGGTAATAAATTGCAATGGTTTTATAAATTCTTTTCTTTCGTCTTCGGTGAGATCTATAGCTCTAACAGATTTTCCGGCTTCTAAACCTTCTTTCACTTTAGTTAAAGCTGTCTGTTCTTTTTGTGCTTCTTTATTCCCGGTACGAGCTGCACGTTTAACTTTCTCCAACTTCTTATCGGTAGTTTCCAGATCTTTTAGCTGAAGTTCCATATCTATAGTTTCCTTATCCCTAATAGGGTCTATAGAACCATCTACGTGCACAATATTATCGTTCTCAAAACAACGTAAAACGTGTAGAATCGCATCGGTTTCCCTAATGTTTCCTAAAAACTGGTTCCCTAATCCTTCTCCTTTACTGGCTCCTTTCACCAAGCCTGCAATATCTACAATTTCTACGGTGGCCGGTTGCACTTTCTCTGGGTTCACCAAACTTTCTAATCGTTGAATCCTTGGGTCTGGAACGTTCACCACTCCAACATTAGGCTCAATGGTACAAAAAGGGAAGTTTGCGCTCTGTGCCTTTGCGTTAGAAAGACAATTAAAAAGCGTTGATTTTCCTACGTTTGGTAATCCTACAATTCCGGCTTTCATAATAATGATTTTTTGCGGCTGCAAATGTACATATTTTCTAGTGCAGCATCTAATTTCTTTTTAAGTACTATTAGTAAAAAATTTGAATAACTTAAAAATTAGAGTTCACTACAATAATCCTCGTTTTCATTAAGTTATTACGTATAAAACTCAAAGAAATTTAATTCTTTATTAAATTGGTGTAAAGATTGATGCTGAAATATCAAAACAAACAACCCAAACTTGTTATGAAAAAACTTCACCTTTTACTTTTTGTACTTACTTTAAGCCTTACAGGTTGTTATAATGATAGGGACGATTTGAATCCTTCCGGCAATAATAATCCTCAAATCCCTGAAGTACCACAGGAAACCGATAATCAATTTGTGGCTGAAGATGGGGAAGTTTATTTCACAGGATTGGAATGTAGCGGCAACGGAAATTATAATTTGGACACTGAAAATTTACTGCAAGACTTAATCATCCCAGATAATTTACCTGAATCTTTCGATTTATCTGAATTTCTACCACCGGTGGGCAATCAGGGCGAGTTGGGTTCCTGCACTTCCTGGGCTACCAGTTATTATATGAAATCTTTTCAGGAGAAAATTGAATCAGGATTACCTTATTCTGATGCAAATATTTTAAGCCCTTCTTACACTTACAATCAACTTACTTCAGATGATTGTGGTGGAACTTCAATTCAAGAAACTCTTGCATTAATAGAAGAACAGGGTGTTGCAGCGCTGGAAATTTTCCCTTATACCGAAAATGAATGCGAAACCCAACCCGACGATGCAACAATTGAAGCGGCTGCGCAAGCTAGAATAGCCGATTATAAAGCTTTAAGCGGAGAAAATATGATTGCCGAAATGAAAACTCTCCTTACCCGGCAACAACCCATAATTATAGGTGCAGTGCTTTCTCCAGAATTTGGGAAAACCGATAATTTTGGTCTAACAGCTTACCGGGAACACGCGGTAGATTATGAAGAAGTAACCTGCCATGCGATGTTAGTAGTTGGGTATAATGATGAATTTGGCGCTTTTAAAGTAGTAAACTCCTGGGGAGAAGCCTGGGGCGACAATGGTTTTGTTTGGATAGATTACCTGGCTTTTGAAAATGTTGGTGATATAGAAGCTTCTTTTAGAGTGATTAAGCAGGCTTATGTAGCCTACGATCTGTAATATTGCAGTTTGCTTATTCTCTATTAAAGGGTTTTCCATAATTTTTCTCAGCAATGTTTGCCAATTATTAGTTTAAGCTAACTTTGCGGCTATGGAAAATACCCGGGTTTTACATACGCTTAAAGAATATTTTGGTTACGATAGTTTTAGACCGCTTCAAAAAAAGATCATCGATTCGGTTTTTGAAGGCAAAGACAACCTGGTAATTATGCCCACCGGTGGCGGTAAATCTATTTGCTACCAGCTTCCTGCAATTTTACTACCTGAAATAACCCTGGTAATTTCACCGCTTATCGCTTTGATGAAAGACCAGGTAGACGGACTTACCGCTAACGGAGTTCCCGCGGCATTTTTAAACAGTAGCCAAACCGAAAGCCAGCAACAGGAGATTTTTAAAAAAATTGATTCTAAAGAATTAAAACTGCTTTATGTTGCTCCGGAAAGTTTACAGTTTGTAGATCGTTTTATGACCGATGGGAAAATAAGTTTGATAGCAGTTGATGAGGCGCATTGTATCTCCAGCTGGGGCCACGATTTTAGACCGGCCTACACCCAACTGGGTTATTTAAAAAATCGGTTTCCCACAACTCCAATGATTGCGTTAACCGCAACAGCCGATAAAGCTACTCGCGAAGATATTTGCCGACAATTAAATATTCCAAACGCCGAAAAGCACATCGCTTCATTTGACAGAAAAAATCTAAGTCTCGATGTGCGCCCGGGAATTAAGCGCTTTGAGCAAATCACCAATTTCGTAAAAACCCGAAAAAAGGAAAGCGGAATTATCTACTGCCTTAGCCGAAAAAACACCGAGGAAATTGCTGAAAAACTACAACGCAAAGGTTTTGAAGCCGAAGCTTACCACGCAGGCTTACCGGCAGAGAAACGTATAGAAATTCAGGACAATTTTATCAATGACAATTCAAAAATTATTTGTGCCACCATCGCTTTTGGGATGGGTATTGATAAATCGAATATTCGCTGGGTAATTCATTATAATATGCCAAAAAACCTGGAAGGCTATTACCAGGAAATTGGTCGTGCAGGGCGAGACGGATTGCCCTCAGACACTATGCTTTTTCATAGTTATGCCGATGTGGTGCAGTTGCAAAAATTTGCTTCCAATTCGGGAAATGAGGAAGTGCAGCTCGCAAAGCTAGACCGAATGAAGCAATATTCGGAAGCATTAAGTTGCCGCCGCAAAATATTGCTGAGTTATTTTGGAGAATTAAAGCAGGAAGATTGTGGCAACTGTGATATTTGTAAAAATCCGCCGCAGTTTTTCGACGGCACTGTTATCGCTCAAAAGGCCCTTTCCTGTATTTTCAGGCTAAAAGAAAACGAACCAATTACTGTAGTAATAGACGTTTTACGAGGCTCACAAAATGAAGCTGTTTTTAGTAAAAATTACCAGGCAATTAAAACTTTTGGAATAGGAAAAGATATTTCCTGGCACCACTGGCAGCAGTATATTATTCAGCTTATCAACCTTGGATACGTAGAGATCGCTTTTCACCGGGGGAATAATTTACAACTTACTGCATTGGCTAAAAATGTCTTGTTTGAAGGCGAAAAAGTACAGTTGGCTGAAGTTCCAGATCGTAAAAAACTAAAACGCCGGGAAGAAACAAAAGTTTCAGAAAAAACTTCAGATAATACTCTTTTCGAAAAATTAAGACAGCTACGTTTAAAAATTGCTCGCGAAGAAGAAATTCCTGCTTACCTCATCTTTAACGATGCTACGCTAAAAGAAATGGAAAAATCCCGCCCTATGACCGATGATGAATTTCTTCAAATCAATGGTGTGGGAAGACAAAAGATGCAGGATTATGGCTACGAATTCATAAAGGAGATCATCGCTTTTAGTAAGCAAAAACGCAGCAAAAAAAAACGTAAAAAAGCAAATACCTATAAGGCAACCCTAAATTTATTAAATGAAGGTTTAAGCCTGGATGAAATTGCGAAAAAGCGAGAGCTGGCGATTACTACGGTTTATTCGCATTTAGCAAAATTGTATGCCGAAAATGAAGCGGTAGATCCTATGAAATATATTTCTAAAGTCGATTTTAAAGCGGTTGAAAAAGCCAGAACTGAACTTGAAAATCCTGAAGGTTTAAAAGTATATTTTGAACATTTTGAAGAAGCAATAGATTATGGAACAATTAGGTTAGCCCTGGCTGTTTTAGAAAAACAGGAAACAGAAGTTTAAAAATCTTCAAGCCCAATTTTATTTAAAAGCAAGCCCGAGGCCGGAACTATGTAATCCATTTGCATTTCTACGCCCGGTTTCAAACTATTTTCCAAATCTTCGAGACTCAATTCTCCTTTGCCAAGTTGCAGCAAAGCACCCATCATTAATCTTACCTGGTGCCTTAGAAAACCGGCGCTGTGAATATGAAAAATATAAGATTTTTTAGGAAAGAAGCTGGCGGTGATTTCGGTATTATCAACTAATTCAGATTTTATAATCTCACGTTCAAAAGTACTGTTCTCCGAAACCCGCACACAATAGTTTCTAAACTGGTGTTTTCCTTCAAAGAGCTTTGCTCCTTTTTTCATCAACTCGATATCCAAATCAAATTGAAAATTAGCCATTAATGGCGCACAGAAAGGATGATTTTTCTCGCCAAAACTAAATAAATAAGCATATTCCTTAAGTTTTGGATGCTGAATGATATTAAATTTCGCATCTACTTCGGTAATGGCAAGTGCCCGAATGTCCTGTGGCAAATTCTGGTTGAATTCTTTTAAAAACTCATTCAAATCAGATAGTGGCTCGTAATCTAAGAACAACTCAAATGCCGATTCCTGAGCAGAAACCATAGCATCAGTTCTACTGGTACCCAAAATTTTAAACTTTTGTTCAGGCATCACATAACGCAGGGTTTTTGTGATTAATTCCTCTACTGTTTTTACATCTGGCTGTTTTTGCCAGCCGTGTAAACGATAGCCTAAATACTGAATTTTAATAAGGTAAAAATAGCGCTTGGGTTGCAAATTTTTGTTTTTCCGGGTTTAGAATATTACTAATATTCCCTTTTCTTATTTAGCTCTTCCATCTCCTTTACCGTTTCGGCAGGAATAACCTTTTGGAAAGAGGAATGTTGCTCTATGGCATATTCCAGTTTACTTACAATATCTTCAATAGATTCATTTTCATAATCTATTTGAAGCGGTTCTTTTATTTGCATAGTTTGCAGAATACCTCTTTTCTTGATCCTGATTCCTTTTTTATCAAAAGAGCGTCTAAAACCATCGATCACGATAGGGATTACAACGGGCTTGTATTGTTTAATAATGTGTGCGGTTCCTTTTCTAATTGGTTTAAAAGGTTTTGTAGTTCCCTGTGGGAAGGTAATTACCCAACCATCCTTTAAAGCAGTTCCTATATTTTTAGTGTCGTTAGGATTTACCTTACGTTCAACTTCCTGCCCTTTAGCCCGCCAGGTTCTCTCTACACTAACGGCTCCAGCATAAGCCATGATTCTAGAAAGTAAACCTGCGTTCATCGTCTCTTTAGCAGCGACATAATAGATATTGAGTTTAGGCTGCCAGATGTAGCCAACATTCTTTATAGAATCTACCCTACCACTTAAGCTGGCATTAAAAACGTGAAACATCGCTGTAACATCGGCAAAATAAGTTTGATGATTGGAAACAAAAAGTACGTTGGTATCGGGAAGATTTTTAATGATTTCAGACCCTTCAATACTCAGTTCATTATAACCGCGATAACGACGATGGGTCAATAGTCCGAAAATACGGATAAGCCACTTTTTCAGAAATAAAATATGTCCAAACGGATTTCTTTTTAATAATCCCATAGTTTAAATTTCAGTTCTTACTTCCTCTAAAATTGCAGTTCGATTAGATTAGGAGACCAGCCCACAAAACCTAAGGAAAAAACAATTCAATTTTGAAACAAGCCAGGCATTAATTAAATCTCGCTAACCGAGTAAAAATTAAGCCGGGCAAATATAACAATTCTTAAATTTTAAAAGCTTTTTCTAAATATTTCTCGTATTTCACTCAGCATCATGCCAGTGGCACCCCATACAATTTGTTCGTTTAATTTAAATGCGGGTACAACCATTTTATTGGAATAACTGGTGCTAAGTTCCTGATTTACAAAATTAGAATGATCCAGAAAATGATCTAGATCTACCTCTAAAATACGCTCTACTTCACTTTCCTGCGGAATTAAAGTTGGTGTTTTTTCCAGCAAACCTAAATAAGGTTGTACCCAAAAATTACTTGGCGGTATATACAAGCGAGTGAGCTCTCGTATCACTTCTATGCTGTTTCTTGGAATTCCAACTTCCTCTTCGGTTTCGCGCAATGCGGTTTGCTCCAGGTTTTCATCTTCGGGTTCTACACGGCCACCGGGAAATCCAATTTGATTAGAGTGAACACCTTTATAGGTTTTTCTTAAAATTAATACCAGATGGGTTTTTCCAAAATTATTTGGGTAAAATACCGCCATAACACCGGCTTTATTAGGCTTAAGACTATTAATATCGAGATTTTTCATCTCTTCACGGCGATTACCGGGCACTAATTTATGATGCGCCTCTTCTCCCGGAAGGACAATTTTTTTTAATTTTGGTATCCTGTCTTTAAAATCCTGAAAATCCATGAAAACCTCGCTTTCTATCGTTTATCTTTTTTTAATTCTGCTTTTCGCAAGTTGTGAAGATAAGGAATCTTCCAGTAAAAATAAGTCTGAAACTACTTCTGAAAACAATGTTTCTGGAACAAAAACCTCTAAATTAGATTCCCTGAAAGCGAAATATGCTAAAAAGGAAGAAATAGCAATACAGAATGAAGAAGAGGTCGATGATAGATTTCCAATTCCGCAGGAGCAACTTATTCCATTTCTAACGCAGTATGGAAAAGAAAATCCCGAGAACAAAGTGCGCATCGTAACCAGTTTTGGGAATATTGAAGTAATGCTTTATCGCGATACTCCCCTGCACCGCGCTAATTTTATAATGCTTGTAAAAAAGGGATATTTCAACAATACCTTTTTCCATCGTGTAGCACCGGGATTCGTGATTCAGGGCGGAAATTCAGATAATGTAGCAACTCCCAGAAAACGTTCTGAAATTGGCGACTATCTTATTCCCAGTGAATTTGATGCCGGGCATAAACATACCTACGGCGCATTTTCAGCAGCGAAATACAGCGAGCAGAACGTGAGTAAAGCTTCTTCTCCTTTTGAATTTTTTATAGTAATGGATGAAAACGGAACTCCACATTTAAATAACGATCATACGGTTTTTGGACGCGTCACTAAAGGAATGCAGGTTGCAGAAAAAATTGCGCGGGTAAAAACCGGCCAGTCTGAATGGCCTATAGATAATGTGGAAATGGATATTGAGATTATAGATTAATTATGCCCGCTGGGTATAATAATTATAGTCTGTAATTACCTGCTGAATAAATTCCATGGGGGATTCCTTAGGCTTGGTTTCCAATAGTTCTGATAATTTTTCTGAAAGCGATAAAATAAGTCGGTGATTATGGTTTTTTCTGGCGGTTTGATAAAGGTTTTTAATATCCTGCACATCGGCATCTTTTAAAACACTCACCTGTGGATATTTAGGTTGATAGCCTTCAGGAATATCCACTGCCAGACTCCGGTTTAAACTTGTTCTGGGCTTTTCAGAAATTACCGTAGTTTTTGCGGCGAGATCTCCCAGGCGCTGTCCTCTTCCATTTAATAAAATTGTAACTACCGCAATAGCGCCGCTACTAATAGAAATATCAATAAATCGAAGCAACCACCTAATTAAATATTCGGCAAAAGCAGGCCTGCTGCCATCTAACTTCACTACTCTAATTTGTAAAGCTGCCTTTCCCGGCGTTCGTCCATCATATAAACTTTCCCATAGTAAATAATACAAAAGGCTGGGCAAGCCCATAACAAGATAGTAAACCCACTGCCCTGCCGCATCTAATCCTGTACCGGCCAATGCCAGCGAACTAATCACTATATATAGGCCAATTATGAATACATCTACGATAAAAGCAAGAATACGATCGCCTACACTCGCAACATTCTGATTAATACTTATATTTTGAGCGGTTTCAATTTGAAAATTATCCATTTAATCTGTTTCTTTGAGTCATAATAGAAAAACCATGCGAGAGGCTGCTTTTGTGAAGCAAAATAAGGATAAATGGCTGAAGTTTGAAAGCCTGCTTCAAAATAAAAATAATCTGCGGCCAGAGCAGCTTTCCAATATTTATATTGAAGTTAGCGACCATTTAAGCTACTCTAAAACCTTTTATCCAAAAAGCAACACTACTACTTACTTAAATCAATTAGCTGCTTCTGCGCATCAAAAAGTCTATAAGAATAAAAAGGAATCACGAAACCGGTTTATTACGTTTTTCACTAAAGAATTTCCATTATTCTTCTATAATTTTCAGAAACAACTACTGCTTAGCTTTTTAATTTTCGCTCTTTTTTCTGCAGCGGGAGCTTTTTCAGCAGCTTCAGATCACACTTTTGTAAGAAGTATTTTAGGCGATGCTTATGTGAATATGACTTTACAAAATATTGCTGAAGGCGATCCTATGGCAGTTTATAAAAAAATGAGTGAAACCGATATGTTCCTTGGCATTACCATTAACAACATTCGGGTTTCTTTATTGGCTTTTAGCATGGGAATTCTTGCCGGAATAGGCACGGTCTTCATCTTAATGCAAAATGCGGTTATGCTGGGATCGTTTCAATACTTCTTTTACGACCAGGGATTGCTTTGGGAATCTGCCAGGACGATTTGGATTCACGGAACTATTGAAATTTCAGTGATAATAATCGCGGGTTGTGCAGGTCTCGTGGTTGGAAAAAGCATATTATTTCCGGGAACTTACACTCGCCTGGTTTCTTTTACGAAAGGGGTAAAAAACGGACTTAAGATTGTGATTAGTACTATTCCATTTTTTATAATAGCCGGTTTCCTGGAAGGTTTTGTCACCAGGCAAACTCAAATGCCCGATTGGTTAGCGATTTTAATCATTGGCAGTTCTTTAGCGCTTATTTTATTCTACTATATTTTTTATCCCCATATTTTAAATAAAAAACATCAAATTAATGAAGCAGGATTACATTGATTTCAAGCAACAGCGAGAGATTGGAGATATTATTAGTTACACCTTTAAATTTATTCGCGAAAATTATAAGGCCTATTTTAAAAGCATTGCTAAAATTGCCTGGCCGGCTTATTTGCTTTTAATCGCCGCCGTAACTTATTATTCCTATTCTACCGTAGGCAATTCACTTATGTTCAGCCAGGATGGCGGTTTCTTTATAAGTTTTGGTTTATTAATGCTTGGTCTACTTTTGTATTTCGCGGTGATGAATGTGGCGGCCTTTCAGTTCGTTAAATCCTATGTAAGTAACTACGGGGAGACAAACCACCACGAAATTAAACAGGGCGTGAAAAAAGACCTGGGTGGAATGTTTGGTCTTGGTGCAATTACCTGGATCTTAATTTTCGCCGGACTTATAATCTTTATTATTCCCGGTATATATTTAAGTGTACCGCTAAGTATTGCAGCCGCGGTTCTTGTGTTTAAAAACGAAAGTATTGGCGGTAGTATTTCTGAAGGTTTTCACCTGGTGAAAAACAACTGGTGGACGAGTTTTATAAGTCTTTTTCTTATTTGGCTTATTGTATATGTGATTAGCTTTATTTTTCAAATCCCGGTACTTATCTACACCTTCATAAAAATGTTTACGATGATGGAAGAAAATTCAGCTTCAGCTGAAAACGTAGCCGATATGTTCGATTGGGTTTACCTTAGCTTAACCATTATAGCTTCCGCAATCCAGTATATACTTTACGCGATTACGCCAATTGGGGTGGCATTCATTTATTACAGTTTAAACGAAGAAAAATATTTCACCGGCGCCTACGAAAGCATCGAAAATCTGGGCAAAAACGAATAATGATCAAATTCCTGCTTTTTTTCAATTTGTTATTCTTCGGAAATTTTATTCCGCAGGAGCCAGTAGTTGCTGATTCTACTGAAATAGCTGAGAACATCACTGATGAAAAACTGGAAAAAGCTGATTTTGACAGCGATAAAATTGAACGTTATAAATCGGAAAAAGCTTTTGATTATTTAGATAAAATTGAAGAGGATTCCTGGTGGACCCGCTTAAAACGTTGGGTTAACCTAAAATGGAATGCTTTTCTCCAATGGCTTTTTGGCGATTATCAAACTAACGCATTCTGGAGTGCTGTTCTCCAGGCTTTACCATACGTTTTACTTGTTTTGGTGCTGGGAGTCATCACCTGGCTTTTTATTCGTTTAAACCCTGGAAACGCGGTGATGGCAGAACCTATTACCGGGAAAGTAAACCTTCAAAAAGAAGAAGAGCTTGTAAAAAGGGCTGATATTTCTTCTTTGATCAATCAAGCCATAAGCGAAGAGAATTATCGTTTAGCGGTGCGTTATTTGTATTTAAAAAGCCTTCGCTTGCTAGATCAAACAGAACATATTTCCTATAGATTTCAAAAAACTAACGAAGACTACATCAATGAGATTAAAGAAACTGGAATAAAAGAGCAGTTCACAAAAATCACCCGGCTCTACGATTTTATCTGGTATGGAGATTTTCCACTTTCTAAAGAACGTTTTGAGAAAGTTGACAGGGAATTCACGGAAATGGAAAACAGTTTAAAACCTGGAAGCAATGGGTAAAACAGCAAAGTTATTTTTCGGTTTTTTCCTGCTCCTGGTGGTGTTTCTAACTTACCTGGAGGCTTCAGAACCTGAACCCGTAAACTGGACACCCAGTTATATGAGTGATGATAAAATACCGCTTGGAACCCTGGTTTTTCACGAAAGCTGGAAGAATACCAACAAATGGGAAATGGAAGAAATTAGCATTCCACCATTTGAAAAACTTGCTGATAGCCTGGGAGATGGCACTTATTTTTTCCTGAATAATGCTGTAGCATTTGATCAAGATGAATTAAATAGAATATTGGATTGGGTTAATAAGGGCAACGAACTTTTTATTTCTGCCAGGGGCATTAGCCCTGCTTTACTGGATACGCTTCACCTGGAAACTAAAGTGTTTATTCCAAAAAACGATCTAAGCTCAAAACCCGAACTGAATTTTAAAAATTCGTCTTTAAAAAGTGAAACTGGTTTTAAATTTAAAAATGAATTTCCTCCGCTCTTCTTTCAGCAAAAAGATAGTGCTTCTATTCAGGTTCTGGGACAAATAAATATTCAGGGAGATGATAAAAACAAACAGCCTAATTTTATAAGTTCTGAATTTGGGAAAGGAAAAATTTACCTACACACCACCCCTGAAGCATTTGGTAATTACTTTCTTTTAACACAGCAGAATTATGAATATGCAGAAAAAATTCTGGCTTATATAAATGAGGAAAAACCGGTATTTCTAGACAATTATTATAAAGCAGGTAAAAGCTTTTACTCTTCTCCGCTCTATATTCTTCTTAGCGATAACCGACTTAAATGGGCTTATTATTTCTTACTGGCCGGCAGTATCTTGTTCATTATTTTTGAAGGAAAAAGAAAACAACGAGCTATTCCGCTAGTAAATCCTGCAAAGAACCAGAGTTACGAATATGCTAAAACCGTTGGTGATCTCTATTTAGAAGAAAAAGAATATGCAGAATTGATTTCGAAAAAGATCAATTTATTTTTAGAGTACATACGGATGGATTATAAAATTTCAACCAAAAATATAGATGAAGAATTCCATACTTTACTGGCGGCAAAATCTGGAAACAGTATCGCTTCAGGAAAGAAACTTTTTGAAAAAATGGAAAGAATCTCTAACAACGAAAATGCCGGCAAAAGTGAATTTTTCGAACTTGCTGAAGCAATAAATAATTTTAAATCACATTCCAATGGAAAATCAGGAAAATAAAGAAACCGAATCGATAAATTTTGATAGTCGTATTCCTTTAGACGATCTTAAAGAAGCTGTTTCAAGTTTAAAAAACCAGCTGGCCAAAGTTATTGTTGGCCAAAATGATTTTGTAGAATTATTAATCGCCGGCCTGCTTTCTAACGGCCACGTTTTAATTGAAGGTGTTCCCGGGGTTGCGAAAACATTAACCGCCAAACTATTCGCAAAAAGCCTGGATACTAATTTTAGCCGAATTCAATTTACACCAGATTTGATGCCTAGTGATGTACTGGGAACTTCGGTATTAAATGCTCAAAAAGGCGAATTTGAATTTAAACCCGGCCCTATCTTTTCGAATATCGTTTTAATTGATGAGATTAACCGTGCCCCGGCAAAAACCCAGGCTGCCCTCTTTGAGGTAATGGAAGAGCGCCAAATTACAATAGATGGTGTACAACACGATTTGGAAGCACCTTTTATGGTATTGGCCACGCAAAATCCTATAGAACAGGAAGGAACTTACGCTTTACCGGAGGCTCAATTAGATCGATTTTTATTTAAAATTGAAGTAGATTATCCAAGTCTTGAAGACGAAATAAATATTCTAAAAACCCATCACGACCGCAAGGGTTCACTACCGATTTCTCAAATTGAAGCCGTTTTGAATCCTAAGAACCTAAAGGAGCTAAAAAACCAGATCCAGGAAATAATCGTTGAAGAAAAGCTGATGCATTATATTGCCAGTATTGTTGGAAAGACCCGTAATCACTCGCACATTTATCTTGGTGCTTCTCCACGAGCTTCTATCGCGGTGATGAATGCTTCAAAAGCTTTTGCCGCAATTAATGGAAGGGATTTTGTAATTCCGGAAGACATTAAAAAAGTGCTAAATCCTGTCTTAGCTCATAGACTTATAATTAGTCCTGATAGAGAAATGGAAGGGATTACCGCCAAAGAAGTGATAGAAATGATTTCCCAATCTGTAGAAATTCCACGTTAGTGCTCAACTTCTTTAAATCCTTATATCTAAATCAACGTTTTTTTTATGCGATCTTCGTCATCGCACTTCTCTTCCTGTTTTCCTATTTCTTTGACTTTTTATTTGGATTCACCTGGGTTTTAAGTTTGCTTTTGCTATTATTCTTTCTTGCCGATCTGGTAAGTCTTTATAAAAACAACCAAATTAATGCCGAAAGAATTCTTCCGCAGAAATTCTCCAACTCAGATGAAAATGATGTAGAAGTAATCCTTGAAAACAATTACGGTTTTTCGATTTATGTAGAAATTATAGATGAAATTCCGGTGCAATTTCAAAAACGCGATTTTTTTAAACGTCTAAAAATTGCGACCGGTGCTACCGAGAAATTTAGTTATTCTTTACGACCGGTAGAACGCGGTGAATATTTCTTCGGAAAACTTAATATTTATAGCTACACAAAAATAGGACTTGCAAAACGCAAAAGTATTTTTGGAGAACAACAAATGCTTAAAGTCTATCCTTCATTTATCCAAATGAAAAAACTGGATTTCCTGGCTATAGATAATCGCTTATCTCAAGCTGGTTTGAAGAAAATTAGAAGGATTGGGCACACCATGGAATTTGAGCAAATTAAAGAATATGTGCCGGGAGACGATATAAGGACCATAAACTGGAAAGCCACCGCCAAACACGGCGATCTTATGGTGAACCAGTTTCAGGATGAAAAGGCCCAACCTATTTATTCTATAATAGATACCGGGCGGGTGATGAAAATGCCTTTTAATGGCTTGAGTTTGCTGGATTATGCAATTAACAGCAGCCTCGCTTTTTCTAATATTGCCCTTAAGAAAAAAGATAAAGTAGGATTAATTTCCTTTTCAGCTAAAATTGAAAGTATACTTAAGGCAAACGCAAAGTTGAGCCAGTTGCAGCAAATTATGGAACGCTTGTATAACATCAATACACAGTTCCCCGATTCAGATTTTAATATGCTCTACAGCAATTTGCGCAAAAGGATCACGCAGCGAAGTCTGTTGATGTTATATACCAATTTTGAACATATTTCAGCCTTAAAAAGACAGCTTCCTTATTTGCAGGCCATCAATAAAAAGCACGTGCTGGTGGTGATATTTTTTGAAAATACAGAACTGGATAAAATTATAACCAGCAAACCCGATAATACTACCGATATGGCTCACCAGGTAATCGCTGAAAGTTTTACACACGATAAAAAGTTAATGGCGGCAGAGTTACGGAAACATGGGATTAATACTTTGCTCACCAAACCCGAAGATCTCAGCATTAACGCCATTAATAAATATTTAGAAATTAAAGCGCGGGGAATACTTTAATACGTAAATCTAAACATCCCCTGGAAGTGATTACGAGAAGAAATCTTAATGCTTAACCAACTCAAGATGGTAAACATTTTTCAGTCTTTTCCGTTTATTCTTTTCTCTCTTTTCTTTTGAAGAATTTTACGGTTCAGCATTCAATAATTACAACTCGGTTATATTTATTAATACGGCAGTATAATTCCATTTAGTTTTGAAGATATAAATCAATAAAAACTAAGTTATTATGAAAACAATTGCCATTTTATTCAGTCTATTCCTTTGTCAAATTGCCTTCGCGCAAACTGAAACTACCGGAAACATTGTTGTGAGTGTAGAGAATCTTTCTTCGGAAGAAGGTAAGGTTTATTTCGCCCTTTTCAATGAAGATAATTTTCTTAAAAAAGCCCCTATCCAGGGAGAAGTAAGTGAGATTAAAGAAGGAGTCGCGCAAATCACTTTTTCTGAAGTTCCTTCCGGGACCTATGCCGTAACCGCTTATCACGATAAAAATGGAAATCAGCAGATGGATTTTGAAAGTAATGGAATTCCGAAAGAAAATTACGGAGTTTCCAATAATCAAATGAATTTATACGGGCCACCACTTTGGGAAGATGCTAAATTTGAATTTGACGGATCTGACAAAGCGTTGCAGCTTCAGTTCTAAAGAAAACTTCGGCAAATATCAGTTTACATAGACAAAATCATATTTATTCTAATTTAGAATAGAAAAAACCAATACATTTGCAGTAACAATAAGGCTTCAATTTTATGACGATTACACAACTGCATTATGTATTGGCTGTTGCCGAGCATAAGAATTTTACTAAAGCAGCGCAAAAGGTTTTTGTAACCCAGCCTACGCTAAGTATGCAAATTCAAAAACTGGAAGAAGAACTGGATGTACAAATATTTGATAGGACCAAAAAGCCTATTCAACTAACCGAAACGGGCCAAAAAATTGTACAGCAGGCAAGAAATATTGTTAATGAAAGTGACCGGATCAAAGATATTGTAGATCAGCAAAAAGGCTTTGTAGGTGGAATTTTTAAACTGGGCGTAATACCCACAATAATGCCCACTTTATTGCCTATGTTCATCAACAATTTCATCAAAAAGTATCCGAAAGTAAAACTCAAAATAGAAGAGTTAAATACAGAGGCTATAATTGAGCGCTTAAGGGAAGGACATTTAGATGCTGCAATTGCCGCTACTCCATTGGAATTGCCGGGAATTAAAGAAAATGTACTTTATTACGAACCCTTTGTAGGTTATATTCCAAATGCTCACAGGCTGCATAATAAAGAAAAAATTGAAGTAAACGATCTTGATATAGACGACATGCTCCTTCTGGAAGATGGGCATTGTTTTAAAGACGGAATCATTAATTTATGTAAGTCTTCCCGAAATTACGACGAAGACCATTTTCAGCTGGAAAGCGGAAGTTTTGAAACTTTAATAAAACTTGCCAATGAAGGATTGGGTATGACGCTTCTGCCTTATTTACACACCCTGGACCTAAAAGATGGCGAGAAGAAAAATTTAAAAATGTTTAAAGATCCTGTTCCGGCAAGAGAAGTGAGTCTTATCTATAACCGAAGCGAATTAAAAATGCAGATCATTGAAGCTATAAGAAGTACGATTGCAGGTGTTGTAAAGGGTGCTATCGCTTTTCACAATGTGAATATTATTAGTCCTTTAAGTAAGAAGAACGAGTTTCAGGAATAAATCAGGAAGAACTATTCTCTAGTTTAGTAAAAATCAAAAAGCGGCCTTTAAAGCCGCTTTTTTTTATGTATTTAAAAGAATTAGACATTGATTAAGTTCTGGATTTTTATTGGTTAAAGCCATGATCCAGATTCTCAGTTCCTCAATTTCATGAGGTAAAAGTCGTTGCAGTGCTTTTTTCACTTCCCTGCAAAAAAGGGTGGGGTCAAAACTAACTTTGTCAAGAACAGTTTTGGTGTATTCAAACATCGCTCGCGCCATAATTTGAAAGATTTAGATTAGAGTTAGGTTAATTAAAAAAGAGTAGAAATCTTATAATAGGCTGTAGCTTTTTAGAATCACCTAAATATAATAAAAATATCTCAATTCCTTTTATTTTCACAAGTGTTTAACCAAACTAAAATCTGCGATCACCACCTATTACATCTCCTAAGCCTCCAAGAATACTGCCTTCTCCTTTATCTTTACCACCACCTTGTGGCGCAGCCTGCCAAATTCTGTTAGCCAAACGGCTAAAAGGTAGGGATTGTACGTAAACGGTCCCCGGACCTGTAAGCGTAGCGAAAAAGAGTCCTTCTCCACCAAAAATGGTATTTTTAATTCCTCCTACAAATTCAATATCATAGTTTATATCCTGGGTAAACCCAATAATACAACCGGTATCAATTTTTAGCTTTTCACCGGGAGATAATTCTTTTCGGGCCATAGTGCCACCGGCGTGAACAAAAGCCATCCCATCACCTTCCAGTTTTTGCATAATAAAGCCTTCACCACCAAAAAATCCTCTACCGAGTTTCTTACTAAATTCAATTCCAACAGCAACACCTTTCGCTGCGCATAAGAATGCATCTTTCTGGCAGATAAACTTATTACCGTAACGAGTTAGATCTATTGGAATTATTTTACCAGGATATGGGGAAGCAAAACTAATACGCTTTTTCCCCTGAATTTCGTTACTAAAAATGGTCATAAAAAGACTTTCGCCGGTAAGTAAACGTTTTCCGGCGCCTAAAACTCTCCCTAGAAAACCTTCATTTTCTTTAGAGCCATCACCAAAAATGGTATCCATTCTTATTCCGTCATCCATCATCATAAAATTGCCGGCTTCAGCAATTACGGCTTCCTGTGGGTCTAGTTCCAGTTCTACATACTGCATCTCTTCCCCAAAGATCTGGTAGTCTATTTCGTGTGCATTCATATTATTTTGCTTTAATGGTCCATTCAAATTCAAATATGGCAACCTGTTGCCCGGTGTCGTTAATACCGGTAGATTTCATCCAGAAGGTTTGCCCTTCTCCCGTAGTTAAAGTCTTTTCAATGGCTTCATCAATTAAATGACCGTCATAACAATAAAAACTTATTTTACCTGTAGCCTTTTTGGTAAACTGCGCACGGTTTTGAGCCACCAACATAGAAATCTTAGTATTAGATTTCTGAATTTTCCCCATCACCAACGCGCCTGTACTTAATTCGGCAGCCATTGCCTGTACAGCAAAATACATACTCTTAAATGGGTTTTGGTTAATCCACTTATGTTTTACAGTTACCTTACAAGTATTTTCCTCAATCTCATCTACTCTAACCCCGCACAGCCAGGCACTAGGCAGTTTCAGCATTAAAAATTTATTGAGTTTACCTTTATTTAATGTCATTATGAAGTATTTAATTTTATTAAATGTATTCAAATTAATCAATATCTGTTGACCTTATAAATCATAAATTTATGTTAAGTTTTAGTACTATGTTTTGCAAAATACCTTCTTTTAAACATATATTTGTATTATAAATTATTAGGTTATGAACTCAAATATAGCAAAAGAAGAAAAAACACT
The DNA here is from genome assembly GCF_002900095.1 of Salegentibacter mishustinae. NCBI lineage: Bacteria > Pseudomonadati > Bacteroidota > Flavobacteriia > Flavobacteriales > Flavobacteriaceae > Salegentibacter > Salegentibacter mishustinae. The sequence goes on from NZ_LLKN01000003.1 coordinate 72,035, forward strand.
GGCCACGATCTTGCATTTATCGGTTTATTCAAAGTTTATTATTCCATTTGGGAATTTTATTTTTCCCCTAATATTATGGTTAACAAAAAAAGAAAAGCCTTTTATAGACGATCACGGCAGGAAAGCCATCAATTTTCAAATTAGTCTTTTTCTCTATACCATTTTCCTATTAGCAGTAGGATTAGCCATTGTACTTTTCCAGGCAATTAGGTTAGGCGGCGAAGTACCCTTTGTTATTGGTCCAGACCAATTTTATATAGACGAAATGGGACAGGCAATTTCTATAGTTATCACCATTAGTGTATTTGCTATCCTGCTTTCAGCACTATTTATTTTAGAAATATTTGCGGTGATAAGCGCAAGTGTAAAAGCCAGCAATGGAGAAAATTATTCTTTTCCTTTAAGCATCAATTTTATAGGAAGAGATTCAGATAATCATCAATTTAATAACCATCAACAATCAAAAAATGAACAGTTTAAAAACCCTAAAAATCAAACGTTATGAAGATAGAGAACACCAAGGCTCAAATGCGTAAAGGTGTGCTGGAATACTGCATTCTTTCGGTATTAAAAGACGAAGATGCGTATGTAGCTGAAATTCTAGACACTCTTAAAGACGCCAAACTACTGGTGGTTGAAGGCACAATTTATCCTCTATTAACCAGGTTAAAAAATGCAGGATTGCTCAGTTATCGCTGGGAAGAATCCAGCAGCGGACCGCCAAGAAAATATTATGGCCTTACCGATACCGGAAAACTCTTTCTAAAGGAGCTTACCGGCACGTGGAACGAACTGCAAACCGCTGTTAACATTGTAACCACTCAAAAAAACAAGAATCATGAATAAGACAGTAAATATAAATCTTGCCGGTATATTCTTTCACATTGACGAAGATGCATATGCCAAACTGCAGCATTATCTGGATGCCATAAAACGTTCTTTTACCAATACTCAAGGGAAAGATGAAATTATAGCTGATATTGAAGCACGTATTGCTGAACTGTTCAATGAGAAGAAAAAAGAAGACCGTCAGGTTATCGGCATTAAAGAAGTAGAAGAAGTAATCGCCATAATGGGGCAACCCGAAGATTATATGGTAGATGAAGAGATCTTTGAAGACGAACCGGTTTATACCAAAACCACAAAATCTTCAGGAAAGCAGTTATTTAGAGATACCGAGCATTCTTATGTTGGTGGAGTTTCTTCAGGACTGGGACATTATTTAGGTATAGATTTTATCTGGGTACGTTTACTTTGGATATTACTTACCATCTTTTCCAGTGGTGCGTTTATTCTTATTTACATTGCCCTTTGGATCTTTGTACCAGAAGCTAAAACCACAGCCGATAAACTGGCTATGCGTGGTGAAGAGGTAACCATTAGTAATATTGAAAAAAAAATTCGGGAGGGTTTTGACAATGTTACCGGAAAAGTAAAAGATGTAGATTACCAGAAATATGGAAACCAGGCTAGAAATGGCGCTAACTCTGCAGCTACCGCAATAGGAGATATTATTACTTTTATCTTAAAGGTATTTGTTAAACTAATAGGTATTGTTTTAATAATTCTAGCGGGATCTGTATTAATTAGTCTATTTGTAGGCTTATTTACCGTTGGAACTTTTGGAATTATAGATGCTCCCTGGAGTAGTTATGTAGAAATGGCCGTTAGCGGCGCACCACTCTGGTTGTTATGGTTACTAGGTTTTCTAATTGTAGGGATTCCGTTTTTCTTCCTGTTCGTTTTAGGATTAAAAATTCTTGTAGGCAAATTAAGATCTATAGGAACTCCGGCTAAACTGGTCCTACTCGGCCTTTGGATACTTGCTTTAGTTGGTGCCACCGTAATAGGAATTCAGCAAGCCACTCACAGGGCTTTTGATGGGGAACAAGTAGTTTCTGAAACACTTCCTATTTCAGCAAACGATACGCTTTACCTGGGAATGCAAAGCGATTCTAATTATTCATCAAGTATTTATAGAAGTACAGACTTCAAAATAAAGTATAATGATAATGATGAGAAAGTACTGTATAGCTCTGATGTTCGCTTAATTGTAAAAGCTACCAAAGATTCGCTGGCAAAACTGGAAGTCGTAAAATCTGCGGAAGGTAAAGATTACAAAGAAGCAAAAGAACGCGCTCAGAATATCGATTACAATACGAGTTTCAGCGGAAATGAATTATTGCTAAACAGTTTCTTTACATCACCGGCTGAATTTAAATATCGAGACCAGGAAGTGAAAGTAACCTTATATCTACCGGAAGGCACTACTCTTTTTGCAGACAACAATACCAGTACATTTCATAGAAATACAGATTACTGGGGAGATATATTGATCTCTGGAGATGAAGAGAAGTTCTTAAAGATTACCGAAGATGAAGCCATTTGCGAAGATTGCCCGGTTGAAGATTGGGAGTCTGATAGGGAAGACGAATGGAATGAAGAAGGTGATTTTAATGCAAGGATAAACTCTGGTGAAGAAGAAGTGAATATTCAAATTAATAGTCGAGGGGTAACGGTAGATAAAAAACCGGTTGAGAATAACAGAGAGAACAATGAAAATGAGGAATTATGATACAGTTAATCTTCCAAATACTATTGGTGGTCTTCAATTTAGGAGAACCGGTAGTAGAAAACGAAAAGATAGTCAAAGATTATATAGAATGCCATAAAATCTTAACCAGGAAATGTAATGTAGCTTTCTACGAATGCTAAGCAAATCTTAAAAGCCTCCGTCTGGAGGCTTTTTTATTATATTTGTTTCAAACACAATTTTCATGAAAAAACTATTATTACTATTTAGCGCTGTATTATTCTTTAGCTGTGGCGCCCAAAAAATAAAAGGAAGCGGAAACGTTACTACTGAAAAAAATCGATTACCAGACTTTCATAGCATTGAAATAGCCGGTGATTTTGAAGTAGAACTGAAGAAGGGCAGTACCGCGATGATGGAGGTTGAGGCCGATGATAACCTGCATAGTATAATTAGAGGCGAGGTTATAGACCGCACTTTATACCTTAAGCCCAGTAAAGAAATTGGAAAAAGTAAATCCCAGGAAATTATAATAACTTATCCAGAAAATCTTCAGAAAATAAATGTTTCGGGAAAAGTAGAATTAGAAGCTGAAGGAGAACTTTATTCGGAAGAGCTTAAGATTACCAGCAGCGAAGATGTTGAAGTCTATCTTACTATTACCGCTACCAAATTCGATCTTTTTAATGAAGGTGATTCTAAAATAGAATTGAACCTCACTGCAGAAGATGCTTATTTTCAGCTAAACGGCTCCAGCGATATTGAAGCCCTGGTAAACGCACCAAAATTTAAAGTGGATACTTATGAAAAAGCAAAAGCTAAAATTGAAGGTGAAGTAGACGATTTGCAATTGCGCGCCGAGCATTCTACCAAATTTGATGGTAGAAGGTTAACCGCGAAAACCGCCGTGGTTATTGCCGAAGGCAAATCTAAAAACGAGATAGAGGTATTAGATAAATTAACGCTTACTGCTAAAAACCGAAGTGAGATCGAGCTATACGGTAACCCCGAGATAGATTTGTTAGAGTTTTCAGAAAAAGCAGTACTGGCTAAAAAAGATTAAGATTTTTAGTCTACATTTAATGTTGCTAATTTTAAAGAAATAACTATGAAAATTGCTCTAAAACCTATCTTATTACTCCTGGCTTTAAGCCTAAGTTTAGTTTCCTGTAGAGAACAGGAAGAAGAAAAATCAGAAATTGAACAATTGGCCGAAGAAGAAGATGCCAAGGTTAAGGTGAAAGAAGACAAGATAAAGGTCAAGACCGATGATAAAAAGATCAAGATCAAAGAAGATGATGGCGAGATAAAGAAGAAAGTTAAGATCGATAACGATGATAACTAAGCAAATCTAAAAATTGTTTTAAAAGTCCCGTTTTTCGGGACTTTTTTATTGGGTTTTAGTATCTTAAATTAAAATTATTAAAATGCATAAAAAAGAGATATATACCGCCGGTAAAGAATTACGGGAAGCAGAAAAAGTTTTGATCTTAATTCACGGCCGTGGCGGTAGTGCAAAGGAATTCCTTTCTTTAGCCAACCGCTTAAACACCCCAGATTTTGCAATTTTAGCCCCGCAGGCTTCAGACTTTACCTGGTACCCAGATTCGTTCTTAGCTCCTGTTGCTCAAAACGAACCCGCCTATTCTTCCGCTTTAAGAGTGCTGAAAGAATTGTTGGAAGATATAAAAGAAACGGGCATTGCCTCTGAGAATATTTATGTTGCAGGCTTTTCACAAGGCGCCTGTTTAACACTCGAATTTGTAACCCGAAACGCGCAGAGATTTGGCGGCGTAGTTGCTTTCACCGGCGGACTTATTGGCGATAAAATTAATACGGAAAATTATTCGGGTGATTTTAACGGCACACCTATTTTTATTGGCACCGGAGATCCAGATCCTCACGTACCGGTAGAGCGTGTAGAAGCTTCAGCTGAAATTTTACGTGAAATGAATGCCAATGTTGAAGTGAAAATCTATAAAAACAGGCCTCATAGCATTTCAGAGGATGAGTTGAAACTCGCCAATCAATTTGTATTTAATTAAAATCCCTTTTGAGCTATGAGAAGCATAAAAAAAATTCACGATGCCGTAAGCTCTCCTATTGCAGATCTTATTACTTATCGTGCCTTACCTACAAATTCTATAGATCATATTGATCCGTTCTTATTCTTAAACCACCACGGTTATCAAGAATATTCAGAAAATAATAATGGACTGCCTTTTGGGCCACACCCACACCGTGGTTTCGAGACGGTAACTTTTATTTTGAAAGGTGACCTAATCCACAAAGATAGTAGTGGCTGGGAAAGTGTAATTAAAGCCGGGGGCGTACAATGGATGACTGCCGGAAAAGGACTTATTCATGCTGAAATTTCTTCAGATGAATTTAAAAGAAACGGTGGCGAACTGGAACTCCTTCAACTTTGGGTAAACCTACCCGCAAAGCATAAAATGACCGAACCTAATTATAAAGGACTCCAGGAAGAAGATATTCCGCAGTTAAGTTTAGATAACGGCAAAGTAAAATTAGCCGTAGTTTCCGGACATTGGGAAAACAAAAATGGCGCTTTCCAACCTTTAAATGATATTCAATTGGCCACGATGCATTTTGCTGAAGGGGGTAAATATTCTGTAGAGATTTCTTCAGAAAGGAATATTTTCTTTTACGTAGTTAAAGGAAATTTGAAAGTAAACGGCAATGAGGCCAAAATACATAACCTGGTAGAGTTTGATAATGATGGCGAAAAACTGGAAATTGAAGCTTTGGAAGAAAGTATTTTACTTCTAGGACACGCCGCACCTTTTAACGAACCTATAGTAGCACAGGGACCTTTTGTAATGAACTCGCAACAGGAAATTCAACAAGCTTTTCTCGATTATCAAAATGGGGAATTTGGAAATTGGAATGGCTAATCTTTATTTAGGAATTCGAATTCTTTGAATTTAGATAGTCCTTACTTATACGCAGACCAAAAGCCTCTACTCTTTTCCAATCTGTAAATTCTATTGGCTTTTTTGATTTCGTTGGCCCATTGGTTAATTTCATAATGAGTTTGATCAATAATCTATCAAGGAATGAGTAAGATTTATAATCTAATTTTCCGGCAAACACATCTATGAATTTAGGATTCCAGTCAGTCTTTTTCAGGAATTTAATCAGGTAAGGATTTGTATCAGGGGTGTTTTTATCTTCGTTTCGGGCTACAAGATTAACTGAGAAAAATGCAATTCTTATTTCATTTAAATATTCCTTGTTTTTCAATACAAATTCGGAAACATTTTTATTATGTTTTCCATACCGAATACTTGCCCCAATAACCAATGTGTGAAATTCAGATAAATCGGCATAAAAAGAATCAATTGAGAAAAGTTCTGTTTCAATTTCGTTCTTATCAAAAACTCTATTTAATTCCTGGCAAATTTTAAGAGTCTGTCCATCTACAGAAGAATAAATAATTCCAATTTTTCGCTTCGTAAAGTTATCTCGGTCTTTCATACTTTCCATATTAAAAACGACAATATCCCACGATACATAATTAAATAAAAAAACCTCCTTAGCGTGAACTAAGGAGGTTTTTATTTATGATAAATTCCGGAAATTACTTCCCTTCCATTTTATCTTTTAAAGCTTGAAGATCGGCGTTAACATCACCAATAGTGGTTTTGTCTTTGCTTTGCGAAGCTGCTGCTTTTTTAGCGGCTTGCTTAACGATTTGCTGCTCTTCTTCTTTGTGAATAGCCATATGTGAAGCTACCACTCTCTTGAATTCTTTATTGAATTCAATAATCTGGAATTCTGCAGATTCACCTTTAGTCAATTTGTTACCGTCTTCTTTTTCAAGATGTCTGGTTGGAACAAATGCAGTGATATCTTCATTAAAGTCTATAGTCGCACCTTTATCTACGATCTCTGCAATCTCTGCGGTGTGTTTAGTACCAACAGCGAATTCAGTTTCGTATTTATCCCAAGGGTTATCTTCAACCTGCTTGTGACCAAGGCTTAACTTACGACCATCTACGTCTAATTCAAGAACTACAACCTCAAGCTCATCACCTACATTAGTAAATTCTGATGGGTGCTTGATTTTCTTAGTCCATGAAAGATCAGAGATATAGATAAGTCCGTCAATTCCTTCTTCTAATTCTACGAATACACCAAAGTTAGTGAAGTTACGTACAATTCCTTTGTGTTTAGAACCAACAGGATATTTAGTAGTAATATCTGTCCATGGGTCTGGAGTTAATTGCTTAATTCCAAGAGACATTTTACGGTCTTCACGATCTAAAGTTAAAATTTGAGCTTCAACCTCATCTCCAACATTTACGAAATCCTGAGCTGAACGCAAGTGCGTGCTCCAAGACATTTCAGAAACGTGGATAAGACCTTCAACACCATCGGCAACTTCAATAAATGCACCGTAATCTGCGATTACAACTACTTTACCTTTTACCTTGTCTCCAACCTTAAGGTTTTCGTCAAGAGCTTCCCATGGGTGTTTGCTTAATTGCTTAAGACCAAGTTGGATTCTTGTTTTAGCTTCATCAAAGTCAAGAATTACCACGTTTAGTTTTTGATCAAGTTCAACAATCTCATTTGGATGGTTGATACGAGACCAGCTAAGGTCGGTAATGTGAACAAGTCCATCAACTCCTCCAAGGTCAACAAATACTCCGTAAGAAGTGATGTTTTTAACAGTACCTTCAAGTACCTGACCTTTTTCAAGCTGACCGATAATTTCTTTCTTCTGTTCTTCGATATCGGCTTCAATAAGCGCTTTGTGAGAAACCACAACGTTTTTGAATTCGTGGTTGATTTTCACAACTTTGAATTCCATTGTTTTTCCAACGTAAGCATCGTAATCACGGATAGGCTTCACGTCTATTTGAGAACCTGGCAAGAATGCCTCAATTCCAAATACATCTACGATCATACCACCTTTAGTTCTGCATTTCACAAAACCGTTTACGATAAGACTTTCGTCGTGAGCTTTGTTCACACGATCCCAAGCCTGAATTACACGAGCTTTACGGTGAGAAAGGATTAATTGTCCTGTAGAATCTTCACGAACATCGATCAAAACCTCAACGTCGTCTCCAACTTTAAGATCTGGATTGTAACGAAATTCGTTAAGAGAAATAACGCCTTCACTTTTTGCGTTAATGTCTATAATTGCATCACGATCTGTAATATTAATTACTTTTCCTGTTACAACTTCGTCATTTAAAGTGTCTACGAAATTTTCTGCAACTAATTTCTCAAATTCTTCTAACTTCTCATCATCAATAGGGTCAATTCCCTCTTCATAATTGTGCCAGTTAAATTCTTCAAGAAATTTCTCAGGGTTTTCCTGTTGCTCAGAAGGAGCAGGTTGCGATGAAGTAGCCATTCCAGCTACCGGTTGAACTTCAAGATTATCGTCCTGAACGTCCTGGTTTTTTTTGTCTTCAGCCATTGCTGATAAAAAATTTGTATCCTGTATTCTTCGGAAAAATTAAGCAAATAAAACACAGAAGTAGTTATGGTTTTGATTTTCAACCCCTTTTGATTTTCCGATTCTTCGCCAAAAAGGGCTGCAAAAATACAACTTATTTTTCTTTTCTCAAACCCTAATTAGTTTAAAAGCAGCATGCTTATTCTTCAATTTTATCCTTGGCCAGTTTCAATACTTTTTCAAACTGTTCCTCCAGATTCATATCTGAATTATCAATCTCTATAGCATCTTCAGCTTTTACTAAAGGAGAGTCTTCTCGGGTAGTATCGAGGTAATCACGTTCTTTAACGTTAGCAAGTACATCTTCATATTTAACCTCATCTCCTCGACCCTTTAATTCATCATACCTGCGCTCTGCACGTTTTTCGGTAGAAGCGGTCATAAATAACTTCAAGTCGGCGTCAGGAAAAACAACCGTTCCAATATCACGACCATCCATCACTACTGCTTTATTTTTACCAATTTCCTGTTGAATTTTAACCAGCATCTTTCTAACATCTGGCACAGCAGCAACCTTACTCACCTGCTGAGAAACCTCCATCAACCTGATTTCCTTTTCAACATTCTCATTATTTAAATGAACTTCTCCATAACCTACCTCTTCATTAAATACAAAGCTGATATTGATAAATGGTAAATGCCTTAAGATGGCTTCCTCGTCAAAATGAGTATCACTAACCAACATTTTACGCATTAGATACAAAGTCACTGCACGATACATCGCACCGGTATCTACATAAACATAGCCCAGCTCTGCTGCAAGTTGTTTGGCCACCGTACTTTTTCCGGTGGAAGAATATCCATCTATAGCAATCGTTATTTTTTTACTCATAATTTATTTTCTGTATGGATGGCAAAATTAGGCAAAGCTTTACTTTCCCTGAAACTTTCGCTGTAAATTAAAAAAGCTGTCTAAAAAGTCCTTTTAAGTAAACATCGTTCTGTCCCGAAGTTTCGGGATTATTTCAGAATCTAACAAGTTGATAATCTATATCAAGTTAGAAACTGAAACCAATTCAGGTTGACGAAAACAGGGCTCTTTAGACAGCTTAAGTATTAAAGCGTCTTGGCGTTTTTCACCTTTTGCTTGGTAATTGCAAGATCAATAACTTCACTCATATCATTTACATAATGAAAAGTAAGTCCTTTTAAATAATCCTCCTTGATCTCTTTTATATCACGTTCATTCTCCTTACAAAGAATAATCTCTTTAATGCGAGCACGTTTGGCTGCAAGAATTTTTTCTTTGATCCCTCCTACCGGAAGCACTTTCCCTCTAAGGGTGATTTCTCCGGTCATCGCGATGCTTTTCTTCACTTTTCGTTGCGTAAATAAAGAAACTAAAGAGGTTAGCATCGTTATACCTGCACTTGGCCCATCTTTTGGAGTTGCCCCTTCCGGCACGTGAATATGAACATTATATTTTTCAAATATTGAAGGATCTATACCAAGTTCTTCGGCGTTAGATTTCATATACTCCATCGCAATGGTAGCCGATTCTTTCATCACCTTCCCAAGGTTACCGGTAATATTCAGGTTTCCTTTTCCTTTAGAAAGGATGGATTCAATAAACAGAATATCTCCGCCAACTTGGGTCCAGGCTAATCCTGTAACCACACCTGCTACTTCATTATTTTCATATTTATCGCGCTCCAGTCTTGGACTACCAAGAACTTCTATAATGTCTTCATTAGTAACCTTAACATTATATTCTTCTTCCATCGCAATATTTTTAGCCGCGTGACGTACCATTTTTGCGATCTGTTTTTCCAATCCACGCACTCCAGATTCCCGGGTATAACCTTCAACGATCTTCTCTAATTGAGGTTTTGCAATTTTAATATGCTCTTTGGTAAGTCCGTGTTCTTCCAATTGCTTTGGAAGCAAGTGTTGTTTGGCGATTTCTACCTTCTCCTCTATTGTATAACCAGTAACATTTATAATCTCCATACGATCCCTAAGAGCAGGCTGAATGGTATTTAAAGTATTTGCCGTTGCCACAAACATTACTTTAGAAAGGTCAAATCCCATTTCCAGGAAGTTGTCGTGGAATTCACTATTTTGCTCAGGATCCAATACTTCTAATAAAGCTGAAGAAGGATCGCCGGCATGTCCTATACTTAATTTATCAATTTCATCTAATACAAAAACAGGGTTACTTGTTCCCGCTTTTTTAAGAGACTGAATAATTCTACCCGGCATCGCACCAATATAGGTTTTTCTATGTCCCCGTATTTCAGCTTCATCACGTAATCCACCAAGTGAAACTCTCACATATTCTCTACCTAATGCTTCGGCCATAGATTTACCAAGGGAAGTTTTACCGGTTCCCGGAGGCCCGTATAAACAAAGAATTGGAGACTTCATATCGTTACGCAGTTTTAACACTGCCAGATACTCTATAATTCGGCGTTTTACGTCGTCCAGGCCATAGTGGTCTCGATCAAGTATTTTCTTCGCTCTTTTTAGATCGAACTTATCCTTACTGAATTCGTTCCATGGAAGGTCTAAAAACAGATCCAGGTAGTTTCTCTGAATAGAATATTCAGCTACCTGCGGATTCATTCGTTGCATTTTAGAAATTTCCTTATTGAAATGCTTCTGTACTTTTTCGCCCCATTTTTTCTTTTTGGCGCGCTGCTTCATTTCTTCAAGTTCATCTTCCTGAGAAACCCCACCAAGTTCTTCCTGGATGGTTTTCATTTGCTGATGAAGAAAATATTCACGCTGCTGCTGGCTCATATCACTTTGCACCTTGCTCTGGATATCATTTTTAAGCTCCAATTTTTGATATTCAACATTCATATGTCGCAAAGTGGCTAGTGCGCGCTCTTTAAGATCGTTTGTTTCCAGTAAATTTTGCTTGTCTTCCACAGCAAGATTCATATTAGAGGAAACAAAATTGATAAGGAAAGAAGAACTTTCTATATTCTTAATAGCGAAAGAAGCTTCACTAGGAATATTTGGACTCCCTTTAATTATTTGAAGCGCAAGTTCTTTTATAGAATCTATAATTGCCGGAAATTCCTTATTATCAATTTCCGGTCTTGCTTCCGGAACTTCTTTGATACTTGCTGTTAGGTAAGGTTCCTCTTTTACAATCTCGTCTATTTCAAAACGTTTTTTACCCTGGATAATCACGGTGGTATTTCCATCAGGCATTTTTAAAACTCTTAAAATGCGCGCCACAACACCGGTGCGATAAATATCTTTTGCTGTAGGGTTTTCTACTTCTTCATCTTTTTGAGCAACAACCCCAATAATCTTAGAATCGTTATTCGCTTCATTGATCAATTTAATAGAAGTATCCCTTCCAGCGGTAATAGGAATCACCACTCCCGGAAACAATACGGTGTTTCTTAAAGGAAGAATTGGTAAAGTTTCGGGTAATTCTTCACGGTTTATTTCCTCTTCATCTTCCGGCGTCATTAATGGAATTAAATCTGCGTCCTGATCTATATCTTGCAATGACAAACTGTCAAAACTTGTTAATTTCGTTTTAGCCATAATTTATTTTAGGTCAAACTGTCACAAACAGTCTATGGTTCTTAATCTTTTCTTTTTCGGCAAAGCCCTGAACTTAGTATTCTAAGCGGGTTTTTATGCAATTTCTATAAGAAGTAGTCAATTCCTGTGCCACCATCTTTTTTATATTTTTTTTCTCAAAACTGTAACAAATCAAAATCAAAGCTATCTTTATTATAGAAACTAGATAGTTTTTTAATTGACACCAACCATCACACATATTAATGATCTTGTTGCACGTTGCCAAAAAGGTGATCAGCGCGCACAAATGGAAGTGTATGAGCGCTATTATAGGGCAATGTACAATACCTCGGTACGTATTGTAAAAGATTCCGCCGAAGCAGAAGATATTATGCAGGAAGCTTTTTTAAAGGCTTTTTCAAAAATAAACACTTTACAGGAAGTTTCCACTTTTGGTGCCTGGTTAAAAAGAATAGTTGTGAATCTAAGTATTAATTCCTTCAACCATAAGGTAAAATTAAATGAGGTAACCTATAACGATGAGTTGAAAAACGAAGCAGATGAAAGCGAGGGAATTATCCTTGAAAATGATTCAAAAAATGAAAAAGTAAAAAAGATTTTAAGAACGCTTAATAGTCTTAAAGAAAATTACCGTGTTGCCTTAACGCTGCACTTAATTGAAGGTTACGATTACGAAGAGATTGGGGAGATTTTAAATCTCAGCTATGCAAATTGCCGAACAACGATCTCCCGGGCCAAAGATAGCCTTAGAAAAACATTACTGAAAGATGAAACGGCATGATGCCGGATCTAAACTGGAAGGAAAACCAGGTGAAAATAATTAGTCTGTGATAAGCTTACTGGATTATTTCAATTTTTAAAATTATGAAAAACGATAATATAAACGAGCTTTTTAAGAAGCTGGATTTCGATAATAAGGAACCGGCAACCGGGCATAAACAAAGATTCCTGGAAAAGCTGGAAGAACAAAATAGCCATTCCAAAAATTTGGCTAAGGGCTCAAATAGCAGCAGCATATGGGCGCCAATGCTTTCGGTGGCTGCGATACTTGCTATAGCTTTTATGGTTTTTGCAGGATTTTTCGGAGAAAATTCCTATAAAAATCAAGGTGATTTAGCCAGTGTTTCTCCACAAATGAAAGAAACGAAACAGTTTTACACCCAGCTTATTGAAACCAAGCTGCAAAACTTAAAAGCTGAAAATGCCCCGGGTACCGAAGCTATAGTTGAAGATGCATTAACCCAGCTAGAAAAGCTGGAAACAGAATACAAAAAACTTCAAAAAGACTTGCGAAATAGCGGGCAGGATGAACGTGTGATTTATGCTATGATCTCCAATTTTCAGCAAAGAATAGATCTTTTAAAACAAGTACTCGATCAAATAGAAAATATTAAATCCCTAAAAAATAAAAGCGATGAAAACTATATTTAATATCATAATGCTAGCCCTATTAGTTCCGGCAGTAAGTTACTGCAATGGCGATTTAAACGGCAGGCATACCAAAACCAAAAAAGTCACTAAAACTTACAATGTAAGCGCTACCGATATGCTAACTATCGATAACAGCTACGGGAATGTAGATATTTCTACCTGGAACCAAAATAAAATAGTGATAGAAGTGAATATAAAAACCAATGGTGACGATGAGGAAAAAGTACAAAAGAAATTAGACGAAATTAATATCGAATTTAATCAATCATCTTCTGGGGTGAGCGCGAAAACCCATTTTAAAAGAGAAGAACAATCCTGGTGGAGCTCGCTTTTTAATAGTTCTAACAATGTAAATATGGAGATCAATTATGTGATAAAAGCTCCTGAAAAACACAGCGTTGATATTAGAAATGATTACGGCGGAATTTATATAGACCGACTGTTAGGTAATGCTAAAATTAACTGCGATTATGGGAAGGTGGATATTGGTGAATTAAGAGGAAACTCGAATCAGCTAAATTTTGACTATACCAGAAACAGCCATATTGGTTATGTGAAAAATGCTGAAATAAATGCCGACTACAGCGGATATGAAATTGAAGAAGCCGGAAAACTATATGTAAACGCCGATTATACCGACTCCAGGATTAAAAAAGTAGCTCAGCTTGATTTTAATTGCGATTATGGCAGTATTACTATTGAAAAAGCGAAAAGCATTGTGGGTAATGGTGATTATTTAAGTACTAAAATAGGTCGTGTGTTCGAATCTTTAGACTTAAATTTAGATTATGGCTCGGCAAGTATTGAAAAACTTATAAAAGGAGTTTCTAAAGTAGAAATAAACACTGATTACGCCGGAATAAAATTGGGCTACGATAGTGAGCATCCATTCAATTTCACCGTAAAATCTTCTTATGGAAATGCGAAAGGCCTTGAAGATATGGAAATTAGAAAGCGTCACGACAAAAATACCAGTAAACTTTTTGAAGGCTATCACCTGCAAGAAAATAGCGGAAATACCATTTATATCAACACTAATTATGGAAATGTAACTTTTAATAAAAACTAAAATATTTATCAATCAAAAAACACAAAATCATGAAAAATCTATTCTTAATATTAGCAGTATCATTTATCGCTACTACTCCTGCACAAAGCCAATGGTGGGGAAGCAACGAAACCGTAAGAGGTAATGGCGATATGACTTCAGAAAAAAGAAACACTGCAGATTACGATGAAATATCGCTGGTAGGCTCAATGGATGTTGAACTGGTTTCTGGTACCGAAGGTAATTTAACTGTAGAGGCCGAAAGCAACCTGCAGGAATATATCACTACCGAAGTAAACGGAGGCACATTGAAAATTTCAGTAGAAAAAGGTTATAATTTGAAACCTTCCAGGAATAATGGTATTAAAGTCACTGTTCCCTTTAAGGATCTATCGGCTGTGGAAGTAACCGGATCTGGCGATATTTGGAATACATCAAAAATAACTGCAAAAAGATTTAACACAAAGGTAACCGGCTCGGGCGACATTAAATTAGAGCTGGAAGTAGAAGATCTCTCAGGACAAGTTACCGGGTCTGGGGATATCCTGTTATCTGGAACAGCAAGGGATTTTGATTGCAAAGTTACCGGTTCTGGAGATTTTAAAGCTTACGACCTAAGAGCTGAAAATGTGGAAGCTACCGTAATGGGATCTGGAGATATTCAAATTTCAGCAAATTCAAGCTTAAAAGCTAAGGTAATGGGCTCGGGAGATATTAAATACAAAGGAAACCCAAAGAATCAGGATTTTAAAACTTCGGGATCAGGTTCGGTTTCATCACATTAATCCCTTCCGAAGAAATAATATTGAAAAAGAAAAATTGCTTAAATCCTGTCTTTTGTGGCAGGATTTTTTATTGGTACCCGCAGCAGCAAAATTACTCCCGCGATAAAGAAAACCACCAGGAATAAAATTGAATTTCGTACACTTCCGGTAATTTGCGCTACCACTCCATAAAGAAACATTCCTATAACGATTCCAATTTTTTCGGCTACATCATAGAAGCTGAAATAACTTGCAGTATCTATAGCATTTTGAGGAAGCATTTTAGAATAGGTAGACCTGGACAGGGATTGTATCCCGCCCATTACCAAACCTACTGAAGCGGCCGCTACATAAAACTGCTGCGGACTAACAATAAAAAAGGCATAACCGCAGATAGCTATCCAAATAAGGTTGATAAAGATCAGGATTTTAATGTTTCCAAACCTCACTGCTAACCTGGAAGTTAAAGTAGCACCAGCTACTGCAACTAATTGAATTAATAAAATACTAATAATTAATCCCGTAGTGGCATCCTGCTCCCCCCACTCTAGCTCTTCAATTCCAAAATAAGTAGCAATCAGCATTATGGTTTGCACCGCCATACTATAAACAAAAAAAGCAATTAAATATCTTTTAAGCTGAATGTTATGTTTAAGGGTAATCCATATCCCACGAAGTTCTCTAAATCCATTGAAAAGCACATTTTTAGTAAATGCGGCTTTTTTATTTCCTTTAGGTAAATAAGCATAAGTGTATTGGCTAAAACCAATCCACCAAACTCCTGTTAAAACAAAAGATAAACGTGTGGGTAAGGCTTCACTTTCAAAACCAAAAGCCTCGTAATTCAAGATCATTACCAGGCAAATGATTAACAAAATCACACTACCAATATATCCCAAAGAAAATCCCTGCGCACTAACCTTATCCTGTTGTTCTGGAAAAGCAATATCGGGCAGATAGGAATTATAAAAAACCAAACTGGCCCAAAAACCTATAAGGGCAAGAAAATAACAGAGTAAACCAAACCACAGGTATTCAAGGTTGAACCAAAAAAGACCAATACAGGATAATGCTCCTAAATAACAGAAAAACTTTAGGAAATTCTTCTTATTACCTACATAATCGGCAATTCCCGATAAAAACGGACTTAAAATAGAAACCACCAAAAAGGCGGCTGCCGTGACATAACTTATCAAAGAATCGTTATTGAAGCTTATTCCCAAAAAATCTACAGTATCATCCAGAATAGTACCGTCTTCATCTTTTATTATAGTAAGAGCGCCATAGAAAATAGGAAAAATAGCTGATGAAATAACAAGGCTGTAAACCGAATTTGCCCAATCATAAAAAGCCCAGGCACGTACTAATTTTTTATGCCCTTTGGGAAGTACCTTCATTTATACCGGTTTTTTGTAGAGCCCTAAAAATAGAAAAAGCTGCCTTAAAAGACAGCTTTTTCATATAATTTCTAGGTTATATTCTAATTATAACTTGTAACCCCATATTTCTTGGCTTCAGCCTTAGCTTCTGGTGCCCATTTTTGCAAGTTGTTAATCCTTGTTTGGTTAGACGGGTGAGTACTCAAAAACTCCGGTGGAGCCTGGCCATCACTTTGGGCAGCCATTCTTCTCCATAGATCGGCAGCTTCATCGGGATCGTAACCGGCAATTGCCATTAAAGTTAAGCCTATCCTATCGGCCTCGGTTTCGTGGCTACGGCTAAAAGGTAACATCACTCCTAATTGCGTTCCCAAACCATAAGCTTGTGCAAAAATTTGTTGAGTTTCCTGGCTTCTTCCGCTAACGGCTACAGAACCGGCTACAGCACCAAGTTGCTGCAATTGTGCAGCACTCATTCTTTGCGCACCGTGATCTGCAAGGGCGTGCGCAATTTCGTGAGCCATTACTACGGCTACACCAGTTTCTGTTTCAGCTACGGGTAAAATTCCGGTGTAGAAAACTATTTTTCCGCCGGGCATTGCAAATGCATTTACTGCATCGTCTTTTACCAGGTTATATTCCCATCTAAAATCTTCTAGAAAACCCTGGTAACCATTCGCGTTTAAATATCTTTCGGCAGCAGTTTCTATTTTATTACCTACTCGCTTAATCATTTGCGATTCAGCAGTTCCGGTTACCACTTCATTTTCAGATAAAAACTGATCGTATTGCTCAAAGGAGCTGGGAAATAATTGATCGTTAGAAACAAAATTTAAATTCTTTTCTCCAGTAAAAGGATTGGTTTTACATGCCACTACGAGCAGTAAAACAGCCACAATACTAATTGATTTTTTAAGTTTCATGTTTATTGGTTTAGTTTTGTTAAAATTACAAAAGCCTTCAAAGCCTGCTTATTGTTTTAAGCATCATTTAACAAATAATAGGTTTTCAAAAATGATACCATAAAACAAAAACTCCTTTAGAAAGAGACGACTCAGGGGTGGTATGCATTCAGGAAATACGTAAATTGCACGTTCTTACCTTGAAAAAATGAATCAGCAAAAAAAAGATCAAATCCCTGTACAAAGATTATTGGTACCTAATTATATAAGGTATACTGGAAAAGTACTTTCAAAACTTTCCCCTTTCGTGGCTAGCAGATTTGCCGCCCAGCTTTTCTTAACTCCGTTTAAATACAAGCTTCCAGAGCGGGAGAAGAATATGGACGAGCTTTCTAAACAATATCGTCTTACCATTCCTAAAACCAGTCGGGAAATTGTAGTATACGAATTTGGCAAAAGCAACAAGAAGATCTTATTGGTTCACGGCTGGAGCGGTCGTGGAACGCAATTAGCTAAAATTGCGGAGGCACTCAAAGATAAGGGATACAGTACTGTTAGTTTTGATGCACCCGCACATGGGAAAGCCCCGGGCCAAAAAAGTATGATGCTCGATTTTATTGACGCTGTGCAAATTTTAGACGAAAAATATGGTCCTTTTGAAGCCGTAATTGGGCATTCTTTAGGTGGAATGGCGACGCTGCGAGCGGCGAAAGAAGGTTTAAAAGCAAAGAAACTTGTAATAATAGGTACTGCGAATAGCATCACGCATATAACCCGTGATTTTGCAAAAAACCTAAAAATGAATAGAAAAGTGGCCGATAAAATGAAAGCGCACTTTGACAAGAAATTTGATATTGATCTGGATAGTTATTCAGGGGCGATTTCAGCTAAAGACGTCTCAACTCCTACCCTGGTTATCCACGATAAAAATGATGTAGATGTTGAAATATCTTCTGCTTATGATATTGATGAGGCACTTGAAAACAGTGAACTTTACACTACCAAAGGTTTGGGACATCGTCGCATCTTAGGCGATCCTGAGGTAATTAACAAAATCACAACGTTCATCGCGGTATAATCTTTGTACTTTTAAAATAAAAAACCATAAAAGATATTTAATAATGGCAATACAACCATATTAAAAAATCTGTTTGGAAAAATTAAATTTTAAAAGCAATGAAAAAGATACTACCGTTTTTACTGGCCGTTTTTATTATTAGCTGCCAGGGTAATGCCCAAAAAGATCAAAAAGAAGGAAAGGAAAAACAAGAAGAATTTGAAGTTTCTAAAACTGAAGAGGAGTGGAAAGCAGAATTAACCGATGCTGAATACCGAGTTTTGAGAAAAGCTGCCACCGAACCATCGTTCTCTAGTCCTTTAAATGATATAAAAGAACCCGGAACTTTTGTTTGCGCTGCCTGCGGAAATGAATTATACGAAACCGAACACAAATTTATGAGCGGTACAGGCTGGCCAAGTTTTGACCGCGCCATTGAAGGCGGAGTTGCTTATGGTACCGATTCTAAATTAGGCTATCAAAGAAACGAAGTACACTGTGCACGCTGTGGCGGGCATTTGGGTCACGTTTTTGACGATGGGCCGAGAGAAACCACCGGAAAAAGACATTGCATTAATGGAATAGCAATGGATTTTGAACCAAAAGAAAAATAAGATTTTCGCCGGAGTTTATCCCGATTTTAAACGGGACGGAAATGACTAAAAATTTTAAAATGAAGAAATACAGTATAGAAAAACCTGAAACCGAATGGAAAGAACAACTTTCTGAAGAACAATTTCGGGTATTAAGAAAAAAAGGCACTGAAGCACCACATACCGGCAAATACAATATGCATTTTGAAGATGGAGAATATTTTTGCGCTGGTTGTGGGGAAAAACTTTTTGAGAGCGTAGCAAAATTTGACAGTGGCTGTGGCTGGCCAAGTTTTGATAAAGCCATAGAAGGAAAAGTAGAATATGTACAGGATAAAACCTTTGGAATGATAAGAACCGAAATTCTTTGCGCTAATTGCGGCGGCCATCTTGGCCACGTTTTTGATGATGGTCCTACCGATACCGGCCAGCGCTATTGCGTAAATTCCGCAAGTATTAATTTTAATAAATAACAACCTAACACCTATAATTATGAAAAGAATATTTTCAATTTTATTTATGACAACCTTTTTATTCACCGCTTGTTCTTCCAATGATGGAGAACGTGGACCACAAGGGCCTCCAGGCCCACAAGGCCCTGCCGGTGAAGACGGACTAATTGGAACCACCATAGAGTTTGAGGGGATAGATTTTACAGAAGCAAATGACTATATGGCTTTGATAAATTTCGACGAGAATGGTGTTGAAGTTTTTGAATCTGATGCGGTGCTTGTATATCTGAAAGTTGGCGAAGATGGTACGGCCGATGGCTTACCGGTTGAAGTTTTTAGACAACTACCACAAACCTATTACGTAGAAGACGGAGAAGTTCAATATAATTTTGATTACACCTTTTTTGATGTGAATATCTTTATGGATGGCACAGCAGACTTTTCTAATCTAGATTCTTCTTTCACAGAAGATCAGGTAATCAGAATAGTAATTGTTCCTGCCGGTTTTGCCGAAACTACCGGTGTTGATGTTGCAAGCTACAAAGCGGTAATGAACGCTTTAGATTTAAAGGAAAGCGATGTAAAAAAAGTAAAAGTGACTAAATAAATCATTTTACTCTAAGGATAATTTTTTAAGGCCTCACAGGAATTTCTGAACCTGTGAGGTTTTTTATTTACTCCAAAAAAACAAAATAAATAATCGCCTCTTGCCTTTTATTCTATTCACATTTTCACTGCTATCATACTCCTAACGAAAACTTTTCAGTTTAAGCGATTATTCCTTAAATTCGCAACTTCACTCGCTAAGCGAGATATGATTTATTAAGCCTAATAAAAATTTCCGAATATGAGTAAATACGATATCATTGTTTTAGGTAGTGGCCCTGGAGGTTACGTAACCGCAATTAGAGCATCACAATTAGGATTTAAAACCGCAATTGTGGAAAAAGAAAGCCTTGGGGGTGTTTGTTTAAACTGGGGATGTATCCCAACTAAAGCACTGCTGAAAAGTGCCGAGGTTTTTGATTACCTAAAACATGCCGAAGATTATGGATTAAGCCTTGAAAAAGCTGATAAAGATTTTTCAAAAGTCGTTAAGCGTAGTCGCGATGTTGCTGCTGGAATGAGCAAAGGTGTTCAATTCTTAATGAAGAAAAATAAAATTGATGTCATTGAAGGTTTCGGAAAATTAAAGTCCGGCAAAAAAATCGCTGTGACCGATAAAAATGATAAAACTAAAGAATACGAGGCAGACAATATTATTGTGGCTACCGGAGCTCGTTCTCGTGAATTACCAAACCTTAAGCAGGATGGTAAAAAAGTAATTGGTTACCGTGAGGCAATGACGCTAGAAAAACAACCAAAATCTATGATCGTGGTTGGTTCTGGTGCTATTGGAGTTGAGTTTGCTCATTTCTATAATGCCATGGGAACAGATGTTACTGTGGTAGAATTTTTGCCAAATGTAGTGCCTTTGGAAGATGAAGAAATCTCCAAACAATTTGAGCGCAGCATCAAAAAAGCCGGAATTAAGGTAATGACCAATTCATCGGTAGAAAGTGTAGATACTTCAGGGAAAACTGTTAAAGCTAAGGTGAAAACCAAAAAGGGCGAAGAAACGCTTGAAGCAGATGTGGTACTTTCTGCAGTTGGAATTAAAACCAATATTGAAAATATAGGACTTGAAGATCTAAAGATCAAGACCGAAAAGGATAAAATTGTTGTAGACGATTTTTATAAAACTAATGTAGACGGAATATACGCCATTGGAGATGTAGTTCACGGCCCAGCCCTTGCTCACGTTGCTTCTGCAGAAGGAATTCTTTGTGTAGAAAAAATAAAAGGAATGGATGTAGAGCCACTTGATTATGGAAACATCCCTGGTTGTACTTATGCTACGCCTGAAATCGCTTCTGTTGGAATGACTGAAAAGCAAGCTAAAGAAGCTGGTTATGAGATTAAAGTAGGTAAATTCCCCTTCTCTGCTTCAGGTAAAGCAAAGGCCGCAGGAAAGTCGGAAGGATTTGTAAAAGTGATCTTTGATGCCAAATATGGCGAATGGTTAGGTTGCCATATGATTGGTGCCGGAGTTACCGATATGATCGCTGAAGCTGTACTTGGACGTAAGTTGGAAACTACAGGACACGAAGTATTAAAAGCGGTTCACCCTCACCCAACAATGAGTGAAGCGGTAATGGAAGCCGTTGCTGCTGCATATGATGAAGTAATTCATATTTAAGAAGCATATATTTTAAAAATTAAAATCCCCGAAGCATTATTGTTTCGGGGATTTTTTATTCGTTAAGCCTTTAGTTACGAACGTAGTGAAGTAATCTCTAAAAAAATATCCACTGATCATGCTTAGATTGCCAAGTGGGCTATCGCCATTTCGCAATGACACGAATTGTATGTTTACTATTTAACAAATTATTCCCACAACAAATCACAGTACATAAAACTGGTATCCCATGATTTTTGATCGTCACTAAAACAATTGTCTTCTGATTCTTTAGCAGGTTTATACGATTTCTCTACCAGCTCTCCTATTTTAAAATCTATGGGCTTTTTAAAGATTGGACCATCGAAAACGAAGGTATGAAATTCTCCATTTTCGCCGCAAGGATCCACGTCTTCCGGTAAATCGTTTAAAAAATCTTTATCCAGCATTCTTCCACAGAAAGATCTATCGAGTTTATTGGTATTTACACATACCACAATCGCTTTAAATCCTTCGCTTATAAATTCTTCTAAGAGTTTTTCTGTACTTTGTTTCCAAAGTGGAAAAACTGCTTTCAAACCAATTCCCTCCAGGTGTTTTTCACGGTAACGCTTCAAATCTTCCAGGAAAATATCACCAAAAACACTATGGGTAAAACCTTCATTTAAAAGTTTATTGGTTTCCATCTCCATCACCTTATTATACTCCTCCATTGAAACTTCCCCGTGCAATCTAATTTGATGAAGCGGTAAACCAATATTTTCAGCTTGTTTAATAAGTAATTCAGTTCTGATTCCGTGCATAGAAATTCGCTTAAATACGGTATTAACGGTGGTCACTATTTTTTCTACCGAATACTCGCTATCCTGCTGAAGCTTATATAAGGACATAGCTGCGTCTTTACCACTACTCCAATTTAGATAGGCTTTTTTCATGTTTTGAATTTAAGGCATCACAGGTTTATAATCAACTCCCTGTAAGTTCCAATTTTTGCTTCCAGCATCATGCGGTTTCTTTACTTTTCGTTTAAAAAACTCTGAATTGCAAGATCATATCCCAATAATCCAAACCCAAGAATTACTCCTTTAGCATTCGGTGCGATATAAGATTTGTGCCTAAACTCTTCCCGGGCATGGGTATTGGAAATATGTACTTCTACTACCGGAGTTTTTATGCCTTTAACGGCATCTGCCATACCAATTGAGGTGTGTGTATACGCTGCGGCGTTTAAAACAATTCCATCAAAATCCTGGTCGGCTTTGTGAAGTTCGTCAATGAGCTCGCCTTCTATATTACTTTGAAAATAAGAAAGCTCTGTATTTTTGAATTTAAACTGAAGTTCAGAAAAATAAGTCTCAAAACTTTTATTTCCGTAGGTTTCGGGCTCACGGGTTCCTAATAAATTAAGATTAGGGCCGTTGATGATCATTATCTTCATTATATACCGATTAGCTGGTTGTCCCTGTAAAGGTAAAAATAAGATATACTTAAAGCATAAAAAAACCTTCAGAAAAACGAACATTCCTTTTTGGAAGCTCAAATTCTCTGAAGGGTCGTTTTGGTTGGCTAATTGTATCTATAATCCAAATTCAATTCCCGCATTTATAGCAGCGAAGCTACCGCCGTCTACACTAATTCCCGTATAAGAAAGTATGAGACCAATTTTTCCGAAGTTGAATCCTGCTTGCGGTTTGTAATAGAATCCACCATCATTACCATCATTAAGCCCAACGGCGTATCCTAGATCGGCACCAAAGAAGAAACCTCTTACTAAGGAAACTCGCCCGGAAGCTGCGATTGGCAGAAATGATGGATCATCAATTTCAAAATCGCCAAACTCACTATCTATATCCTCTATAAAAAACCGGGTATAACCCACTTTAGGTCCAACATAGAGCATATCGGCCACGCCCACCATATAGGCTAGATCTGCACCAAGTTGGAAATTGCTAACTTCTTCGATATCTCCTACGGGTAAACCAATGTTGGCACCAACCCGCAATCCGCTTTGAGCTTGTGAGGCAGCGATTCCTAATAATGTAAAACAAAAAATAAGTACTAGTCGTTTCATAATTATACATTTTTGGTTACTTACCTAAAGATATTACAAATAGCAATTAACAATCACTATATTAAACAAATACAGGATTTCAAGTATAAAAAAAGCGGAGAACCCAAGGCCTCCGCTTTTAATTTTCATAGGTATTGTTAACTCGTTATTCTAGAAAGAATACCCAATTCCAGCTTGAATAGCAGAATTGTTAATATCTGTATCTTCAATAACATCGGTAAAACCATAAGTATAACGACCCTGAATAAAGAATCCGTTATTGAACTTATATTCAAGTCCAGCGGCTCCACCAAATTCAAAATCCTGAGCATTGTTTAGTGCTACTTCCCCATCATCGTCAAGAGGTTGGTAGTCTAATTCTTCGTTTACCAGGAAATTAAAAGACGGTCCTGCCTGTAAGCTTAGACCTTCTACTAGATAAATTTTAGCTAATACCGGAACCTGAACATAGTCTAGTTGGTATTCTACATTATCGTCTACATCGGCAAAATTAGCCTGGTCTATACTAGCCTCTGTAAATCCTTGTGCTGAGTATAATACCTCAGGTTGGATAGAAAAACGATCAGCTACTGGTATTTCGGCTAATACACCAATATTAAAACCAGTACGAGAATCTGGACTATCAAAATAATCTCCGGTTACAGTAGAAAAGTTCACACCACCTTTTACCCCGAAATTCCAGTATTCCTGAGCAGAAACTGTGGTTGCTCCAAATAACACCATTGCGATAATTAAAATCGACTTTTTCATAACTTCTATTTTTGTTTGTTTAACTGACGCAAATGTAGGAACCGCCTTCTTAAAAAAAAGTTATGTAAACCTAAAGTATTACTAAGATTACAGCGAATTGTTTATATCTTTAACGTATGAAATGGGCTTCAGCACTACAGGACTATTGCAACTATTTACGCATAGAACGCGGACTTTCAGATAATTCAATTACCAATTACAGACTGGATGTTGTAAAACTTATCAACTTTTTAGACGTTAAAAAACATAAGGTCTCTCCTACCCAAATTTCCGAAGAAATTGTTCAGCAATTTATTTATGAGATCGCTAAAGAAGTCAATGCCCGCTCACAATCACGCATAATATCTGGTTTACGCGGATTTTTTAATTACCTGATCTTTGAAGATTACCGAAAAGATAACCCCCTGGACCTAATAGAATCTCCTAAAATAGGTCGAAAACTTCCAGATACTATTTCTACTGAAGAAATAGACCTGCTTATTGAAACGGTAGACCTAAGCAAAGCCGAAGGTGAACGCAATCGCGCTATTTTAGAGACTTTATATGGCTGCGGCTTACGTGTTAGCGAATTAACCGATTTAAAGATCTCTGACCTTTATTTTGAAGAAGGCTTTATCAAAATTACAGGGAAAGGCAACAAACAGCGCCTGGTTCCAACTTCAGACTATACCATGAAGTTTATCAACATTTATAAAGATGAAGTTAGAATTCATCAGAAAATAAACAAGGACGATTCAGATATCTTGTTTTTAAACCGGCGCGGAGGCAAACTTACGCGCGCAATGATCTTTACCATTATTAAGCGCTTAGCCGAAAAAGCCGGAATTAAAAAGAAAATAAGTCCGCATACTTTCCGTCATTCTTTTGCTACCCATTTATTGGAAAACGGCGCCGATCTAAGAGCAATTCAGCAAATGTTAGGTCACGAGAGTATCACTACTACCGAAGTCTATATGCACGTAGATCGCAAACATCTTCGGGAAGTTGTAGAGCAATTTCACCCACGACGCTAAAATGCTATTAAAGTTGGGTTAAAGCGCTTTTAAATCTTCTTATTGCCTTTATTTATTAGTAATTTCAAGCAAAACAATTTTAAAAAATTACTGTGGAAACTCTGTTTCCTTTAAAACCTAAAAAATGAAAACATTAAAATTTAAAAATGGCGATGAAATGCCAGCCATAGGTTTAGGAACCTGGAAATCTGGAAAAGAAGAAGTAAAAGAAGCTGTGAAATTTGCTTTAAATAATGGTTACAGACATATAGATTGTGCTGCCACTTATGGGAACGAAGACGCCGTTGGCGAAGCTTTTTCTGAAGTTTTTAATGAAGGAAAAATAAAGCGGGAAGAAGTTTGGATCACTTCAAAATTATGGAATAACGCACATAAAAAAGAAGATGTAATCCCTGCGCTTAAAAAAACTTTACAAGACCTTCAATTAGATTATCTTGACCTATATCTTATTCACTGGCCGGTAGCTTTTAAACCCGATGTGAGTTTTCCTGAAAATGATGAAGACTACTTATCCTTAGAGGAAGCGCCACTTATTGAAACCTGGAATATGATGCTGGAGGCCAAAAAGCAAGGCCTGGTAAAACACGTTGGAGTTTCTAATTTTAGTACAATGAAATTGGAAGAATTAATGGAAGAAGCCTCCGAAAGCCCTGAAATGAACCAGGTAGAACTTCACCCATATCTTCAGCAAAATGAATTATTAGAATTTTGTAGTAAGAACAAAATTCACGTGACTGCATTTTCTCCACTTGGCAGCGGCGATAGACCTGATGGCATGAAAGCGAAAGACGAACCTTCATTGCTGGAAAATCCTGTGATAAAGAAAATCGCTAAGAAACATGGAGCCACCGCAGGCCAGGTTTTAATCAAATGGAGCGAAACCCGTGGAACTGCCGTAATTCCTAAATCTACGAACGAGAGTCGTATTAGAGAAAACCTGCAAAGCACTGGGGTTAATCTGGATGAAACAGATTTAAAAGAAATTGCAGAATTAGATGAGCATTTTAGATATGTAACCGGGGAGTTTTTTGTTACCAAAGGTAACTCCTACGAGAACATTTATGACGACGACGATTACAAATCTTAAGTAGTTAAACCTACCGAAGACTTGTTCAACAAACACCAATAAAAAATGCCTTAGAAAATTTTCTAAGGCATTTTTTTAGTTCCTATTAAATCATAAGGTGTATAAAATTAGGCCCTATGAATTAATTTAAATTACCTACTTCGCGATATTAACCGCTCTGGTTTCACGAATTACAGTTACTTTAACCTGTCCCGGATAAGTCATATCGGTCTGGATCTTTTGAGAAATTTCAAAAGAAAGATTATTGGCTTTCTCATCGTTTACTTTTTCGCTCTCTACGATTACACGTAGCTCACGTCCCGCCTGTATAGCATAAGCTTTTTTCACTCCACCAAAACCGAAAGCAATATCCTCAAGATCTTTTAAACGTTGAATATATGAATCTAACACCTGTCTTCTAGCACCCGGTCTTGCACCGCTAATCGCATCACAAACCTGTACAATAGGAGACAATAAAGAATTCATCTCGATCTCGTCGTGGTGAGCTCCAATAGCGTTACAAACTTCTGGCTTTTCACCGTGCTTCTCTGCCCATTGCATTCCAAGAATAGCGTGAGGCGTCTCAGTCTCGGTTTCCGGCACTTTACCAATATCGTGGAGTAATCCGGCACGTTTGGCAAGTTTAGGATTTATACCCAGCTCCGATGCCATCACACCACAAAGTTTAGCAACTTCCCTGGAGTGTTGTAGTAGGTTTTGACCATAAGAAGAACGATATTTCATTCGTCCTACTAATTTGATTAATTCAGGGTTTAAACCGTGAATTCCTAGATCAATTACGGTACGCTTACCAATATCTATAATCTCCTCGTCAATTTGTTTACGGGTCTTTTTAACAACTTCTTCAATTCTCGCCGGGTGAATTCTACCATCGGTCACCAGTTTATGCAACGATAAACGAGCCACTTCCCTTCTAACTGAATCGAAACAAGAAAGAATAATAGCTTCGGGAGTATCATCTACGATAATTTCAACGCCGGTAGCGGCTTCTAAAGCTCTAATATTTCTACCTTCCCGGCCAATAATTCTACCTTTTACATCGTCGCTTTCCAGGTTGAAAACCGAAACGCAATTTTCTACAGCTTCTTCAGTTCCAATTCTTTGGATGGTAGTAATAATAATTTTCTTGGCTTCCTGCTGTGCAGTTAACTTAGCTTCTTCTACAGTATCCTGAATCAAGGCCATTGCATCTGTTCTTGCACTATCCTTCAAAGCTTCTGTAAGCTGTGCTTTAGCTTCATCCGCAGAAAGGCCTGAGATCACTTCTAATTGCTGAATTTGGCTGTTGTGAAGTTTATCTATTTCCTCTTGTTTCTTTTCAAGATATTCAATACGATGATTATAATCTGCCAGCTTCTCATCGAACTCCTTATTGAGTTTTTTGTTTTTGGAAAGTTCTCCTGAAACCTGAGATTCTTTATCCCTGATACGTTTTTCAGCATCATTCATCTTCTTATCGCGGTTCATGATCACTTTCTCATGTTCCGATTTTAGCTCAATGAACTTCTCTTTTGCCTGAAGAATTTTATCTTTCTTGATACTTTCTCCTTCAGATTTTGCTTCTTTTAGAATGTTGGCTGCCGTTTTCTTAGCATTTTTAATGGTTTGTGAAGCTCTCTTCCGCTCCAATTGTTTGGCTATTGCAAACCCTATTGCTATACCAACTACTCCAATAACTATATTTAATAATATGTCCATATTTAAAATTTATGTATAAAAAAAGCCTGTATTAGATAGGTTTTTGGATTAAACTCCTTAAAAACAAGTTTAGGGCTAACAAGCTGATCAAGAATCCGCTCTAAGGCGGCGCGCTTTTACAACTTAGACTCACCCTTTTTAAAGAATCTCTGTTGAGTTTATCAAAATATCACTAATACAGGCAGTAACCTTTATTTATTTAAAGAACGTTTACGATACTAAATGCTTCTGCAGCAAATCATTAAGCGATTTTAGTTTATTTTCTGCTTCAAGCGTATCTGTAGATCTATCTATATCTTTTTGCTCGGTTTGGGCGGCAAACTGCAAGGCACACATTGCCAATACATCCTGCTTATCCCTTACGGCATAACTTTGCTCAAATTGCTTAATCATAGCCTCAATTTTCTTGGCAGCCTTGCGTAAACCTTCTTCCTGTTGAGGATTAATAGTTAAAGGATATACACGATCTGCAATAGAAAGTTTTATTTTTAATTTATCGGCCATATATTTTATTCAGATAATTGAACAATGCATTGATCAATTTCCCTTATTAAGCTGTTTAATTTAAGCTTAGTCTCTGTTTTGAATTCGGTACTGCCCAGCATTGCATTGGCGGCTTTAAGGTTTTGAACTTCGAGATTAGATCCTTCCAATTTTTGGGCTAATCTTTGATTTTCTTCTTTTACAGTGGTCATTTCTGCCTCTAAAGAACTATGAACCTGCTTTAAATTTTCATACTTATGAAGCAGTTTACTAATCCTATTTTCAAGGCTATCAACGATTTCTGTCAATTCACTCATAAAAGCCAAATGTAATGCTTATCCCCACAAAGTTAACATTCGCACTCTAATATGCCAATTGTTTTTTCGTCTATTTTTAAAAATAAGCAAGACTATTGCTAAGTTTCTAAGCACTAAGGCTTTAATTTTTGGTTAAACTTTAATTAACTTTACAGCCCCATTAGACCCCTAAAGAATTTTATATGAAATCTATTTTAGCTGTTTTTCTTTTATTAATTAGTACGATAGCCCTGGCACAGCCAAATGTCCCGAAAGATTACTTTCAAAACCCATTAGATGTACCCCTGGTTTTATCAGGAACTTTTGGAGAATTACGCTCTAATCATTTTCACAGCGGTTTAGATATTAAAACCCAACAGAGACAGGGACTGGATGTAGTAGCTTCAGCCAAAGGATACGTTAGCCGAATCAATATTCAGCATTATGGCTACGGAAAAGCGCTTTATGTGCAGCATCCTAACGGCTACACTACAGTGTATGCCCATTTAAAGAAATTCTCGCCTGAAATTGAAGCTTATGTAAAGAAGCGCCAATATGCTAACGAAACTTATGAAATAGAACTTTTCCCTGAAGCGAACGAATTGCAAGTGGAAGCAAATGAGCTTATCGCTTTTAGCGGAAATACCGGTGGCAGTGGCGGCCCTCACTTGCATTTTGAAATTCGTGATGGTAGCCAACGCCCCATGAATCCAAAACTCTTCGGAATAGAAATCAACGATAATCGCGCCCCGATAATAGATGGCTTATATGCTTATCCTTTAGATGCAGATGCGCACATAAATAATTCCCGCGAGCGGCAAAAGATAAATCTTATTCCGCTGGAAGACGGTAGTTATATTGCTAATGAAATTGATGCCTGTGGTAATATTGGATTCGGAGTCTCTTCGGTAGATCAGCAAGATGGAGCACCTAACCGAAACGGAGTCTATCAAATTGAAGCCGAGTTAAATGGCGATCGTGTGTTCACTTTACCCTTTAAACGTTTTTCTTTTGCTGAAAGTCGACATTTAAATCAACTTATAGATTATGAATACTACAGCAAAAACAAAAAACGCATTCAGAAACTTTTTGTTGAAAACGGAAATCCCCTAAGCCTTTATGAAGATGTAGTCAATAAAGGAGAATTATATATTCAGGATAGTCTCAATTATAATTATACTATAAAAGTGAGCGATTTTGCCGGAAACGAACGAATAATAAGAGTTCCTATCCAGGGAATGCAGCGCAACGATATCCCGCCTAAAAAGGAAGAAAAAACAGATTATTTTGCGCAGGCAAATCAGCCGTTTGCTGCTGAAGCTAACGGAATGGATATCTATATCCCAAAAGGAAGTCTTTACAAAGACACTTACCTCGATATCGAATTTGGAGAGGACAAAGTGAAAGTTCATAACGACCACACCCCACTGCATACAAACATTACCATAGGCTTTGATGTAAGTGGATATTCTGCTGAAGAAAAAGAAAAACTGTTTATTGCCAGGCTAGGCTATAATGATCGCCCAAATTATTCCTCCACTTACAAAAAAGTAAACCGCTTTACGACCAGGACAAGAACTTTTGGGGAATACACCCTGGCTTCAGATGTTACATCGCCAAAAATATGGCCCACGAATTTTAATGATGGCCAGTGGATCTCCAACAACAGCACTCTACAGGTTAAGATAAGCGATGATCTATCGGGAATTAAGAGTTATCGAGCTACAGTTAATGGTAAATTCATATTGATGGAATATGAATATAAAAACAATACATTAACTCACGATTTTAGCGATGGCGTAGTCACTGAAACCGAAAATGAGTTGAAAATTATTGTAACCGATAATGTTGGAAACAGTAATATTTATGAAGCAACATTTTTTAGGAAGAATTCTTAAAAACAGAAGTAAGTTTTTAATGAAAGAAAATAAAAGGCTATTTGAAATATCTTTAATTCGTCATCCTGAATTTATTTCAGGATCTAAGTTGTTGCAAATTGCAACGTGTTAGAAGCTGAAACAAGTTCAGCTTGACGTAAATTAGATATTTCAGATAGCCTCTATTATTAAACTTTTGGAAAGTTATGTTTTAATAAACTAGCCTCTCCTCCACTTACTCGTTTCCTCAAAAACGTGCTCCAAAATCTTTTTATCTTCTTCAGAAAATTCTATGCTTCGGCGTTTCATAACGATTTCAGCAACTTCAAAAGCTTTTTCGGTTTTGTAAACCGTCGTTCCGGCGCTGCCACCCCAACTAAAACTAGGCACAAAATTCCGTGGAAATCCTGCTCCAAAAATATTCGCGCTAACGCCTACTACCGTTCCGGTATTGAACATTGTATTGATGCCACATTTACTGTGATCAGCCATCATTAATCCACAAAATTGTAACCCGGTTTTAGCAAAACCTTCGGTTTCATAATCCCATATGCGCACTTCGGCGTAATTATTCTTTAGATTAGAATTGTTGGTATCAGCACCAAGATTACACCATTCTCCTAAAACTGAATTCCCTAAATACCCATCGTGACCTTTATTGGAATTCGCAAAAAGTACTGCATTATTTATTTCACCTCCACCGCGACATCCGGGACCTAAAGTAGTTGGACCATAGATCTTGGCGCCCATCTTCACTAATGCACCTTCGCACACCGCTAATGCGCCCTTAATTAGACTGCCTTCCAGTATTTTAGCATTTTTACCAACATAAATTGGCCCGGTAGAAGCGTTAAGCGAACAGTTCTCTACCTCGGCACCTTCTTCAAGGAAAATTCGCTCAGGGTTTTTAACGTAATTAGATTCGTGGATAGGCTGAGATTTCCTGTCTTTAGTTAAAAGATCAAAATCAGCTTCAATAGCCTCCCCGTTTTTCGAAAAAATATCCCAGGAATTATTTATTTGAATTACCTCTCCGGCTAATTCTATTTGTTCATAATCACCTAAAGCTACTTCCTGGTCTTCGTAGGCATGAAAAGCCACAATATCTTCCTGATGAAAGATCGCCTGATTCGGCTTCAGGTTTTTTATTTGCATCAAAAACTCAGAATTTGGTAAAAAGGAAGCATTAATCATCACATTTTCCTCCAGTTCCACCATCGGCCATTTTTCGGCTAAATAATCTTCAGTTATTGTAGAAGTAGTAGATTTTAAAAGTAATTCCCATTTTTCTCGAATAGTAAGAATTCCTACCCTAATATCGGCAACAGGCCGGGTAAAGGTAAAAGGGAGTAAGCGGTTCCTGGCAGAACCGTCAAATAGTATATAATTCATCCGCACAAATTTAGGATTCAAAAATACAAATAAACTGCCTTGGCACAAGTTTCGGCAACTATAAGTTATGAATTAGCAAAAATTAGCGCATAAAAAAAGTCGCCTTAAAAAGGACGACTTTTTGGAATTATATATAACAAAAAACTTATTTCTTAAATTTCTTGTATTTGTTTTTAAACTTGTCAATACGCCCGGCGCTATCAACCAATTTGGTTTGCCCGGTGTAGTATGGGTGAGAAGTTCTGGAGATCTCCAACTTGATAAGTGGATATTCTGTACCTTCTACTTCTATAGTTTCTTTAGTGTTTGCGGTAGATTTGGTAATGAATACATCTTCGTTAGACATATCTTTAAATGCTACCAATCTATAATTTTCCGGATGGATTCCCTGCTTCATCGCTTTAGTTCTTTTAATTTTCGAGGTGCAAATTTAAGTAATTCAATTATAAAAACAAGGGTTAGACAAAATTATTTTTAATTCTTACGCAATGTAACGTTTTATTATATTTGCTTACTAACCGGTTGTAACTAAACAATCAAACATAATGGAAAATTCTAAAGCAAACTCTAAAGGCGTAATTCTTAATTATGGAGTACTACTCGGTATTTTATCTGTAGTTCTTGGCGTAATCATGTATGTAACCAATGATTATCTAAACCCGGGGTGGGTATATGGCACAATTGGTTTTATAGTTATTATTGTGGCAATCGTGTTAGGAATAAAGGCTTACAAATCTCAAAACAACAATTATTTATCTTTAAAAGAAGCTTTTAAACTAGGTTTGGGAATTGCATTAATTGGAGCTTTAATTAGCGTAGTTTGGCAGTTAATTTTAATGAATGTTCTTGAACCTGATTATATGAGCCAAATGGCTGATGTGCAGCGCACTCAAATGACAGAGAATTTTCCAAATATGAGCGAGTCTCAAATTAACGATGCTATGGAAATGAATGCAAAATTCTCTTCCCCGTGGATCGTTGCCGCTTTTGCAATTATTGGTAACTTGTTTTTTGGTTTTATAATAGCCCTTATAGCCGGCTTAATTATGAAATATAAGAACCCACAAGACGTATAAATACATGCAGATTTCCGTCGTTATTCCTCTTTTAAACGAAGAACAATCTCTAACTGAATTGTATAATTGGATCGCAAAAGTAATGCGGTCCAATTCCTTTTCACACGAGATCATTTTTATTGACGATGGCAGTACAGATGATTCCTGGAGAACCATTGAAGCTCTTGTAGACAGCGATAAAGCGGTTAAAGGAATTAAATTTAACAGAAACTACGGAAAATCACAGGCATTACACGCCGGTTTCTTAAGGGCACAGGGAGACGTGATTATCACTATGGATGCCGATCTGCAAGATAATCCCGAAGAAATCCCTGAACTATATAAACTTATTAAGGAGGATGGTTATGACCTTGTTTCTGGCTGGAAAAAGAAACGCTACGATTCGGTAATTTCAAAAAATATTCCTTCAAAAATCTTTAATGCCGCTGCAAGGAAAACTTCTGGAGTCAAACTGCATGATTTTAATTGCGGACTTAAAGCTTATAGAAAAGAAGTAATTAAAAACATTGATGTTTACGGCGAGATGCATCGCTATATTCCGGTGCTGGCGAAAAATGCCGGCTATTCAAAGATCACCGAAAAAGAAGTACAACACCAGGCCAGGAAATTCGGAAAAACAAAATTTGGTGCCGAACGTTTTCTTAATGGCTTTTTAGATCTTATCAGCATTTGGTTTCTTTCTAAATTTGGCAGAAGGCCTATGCACCTTTTTGGCGCCCTGGGAGTGCTCATGTTTATTTTCGGTTTTATCTCGGCCGGATGGATCGGTATTTCCAAACTCTACAAACTTTATCACGGTTTACCCAATGTTTTGGTAACTTCTAACCCCTGGTTTTATATCGCGCTGGCGGTAATGATAATTGGAACTCAATTATTCCTTGCCGGTTTTCTTGGAGAGCTCATTTTACGCTCTAAGCGGGAAAAAGAACGTTACCTTATCAATAAAACCACTTCAAATTTATAATGCCATTAAGGCATTAATCCTTATTTTTGTTTATCTAAACTTTTAATTATGGCTCAAAATAAACCAGAAATCCTGGCTAAGGCTAAAGCCTGGCTTACCGATATATTTGACGAAAACACTCAAAAAAAGATCAACCACCTTATAGAAAACGATCCAAAAGAACTGGAAGAGTCTTTCTATAAAAATGCAGCTTTTGGTACCGGTGGTATGCGCGGCATTATGGGCGTGGGCACCAACAGAATCAATAAATATACTCTAGGAAAAAACACCCAGGGACTTTCAAATTTATTGAAAACCGAATTTAAAGGTGAAAAATTAAAAGTAGCCATCGCTTACGATTGTAGAAATAATTCTAAAGAATTGGCGCAAATGGTAGCTGAAGTTTTTTCGGCAAACGAGATTGAAGTTTATTTATTTTCAGAATTAAGGCCAACACCAGAGCTTTCTTTCGCAGTTAAACACCTGGATTGTCACGCCGGGATCGTATTAACCGCTAGCCATAATCCGCCTGAATATAACGGCTACAAAGTATATTGGCAAGATGGTGGACAATTGGTTCCTCCGCAAGACACCAAGCTTGTAGATATAATTAATAAGCTGGAGTATAACGAGGTTAATTTTAAAGCAAAGCCAGAGTTTATTCATAAGATAGATAGTGAAGTAGATAAAGCATTCCAAGAAGCTTCAGTAGAAAACGGAAGTTTTAATACTTCGGCTTCGGCTAAAGACGATCTAAAAATAGTTTTTACCTCTCTGCACGGGACGGCTTGTAAGACCAATCCGCAAATTTTAGAAAAAGCAGGTTATAAAAATGTTTTTCTGGTAGAGGAGCAAAAAGAACCTAACGGAAACTTCCCAACGGTAAAATCTCCAAACCCGGAAGAACCAGAAGCCTTGAAAATAGCATTGGACTTGGCGGAAGAAAAGAATGCCGACATTGTTATTGGTACTGATCCCGACGGTGATCGTTTAGGAGTTGCTGTGCGTGATTTAAATGGAAAAATGATTTTGCTTAATGGAAACCAAACTATGCTTATCATGACGTGGTTTTTACTGGAAAAACACAAAGAGCAAAACAAACTTTCTAAAAACTCTTTTGTGGCTTCCACCATTGTTTCTACGCCAATGCTCAAAAATATTACCGAAAGCTATGGCGCACAATATCACGAAGTCTTAACCGGCTTTAAATGGATCGCGAAATTGATTAAAGATAATCCTGAGCTCGATTTTGTTGGTGGTGGTGAAGAAAGCTTCGGCTATATGGTTGGTGATTTTGTACGCGATAAAGACGCTGCAACCGCTACCCTACTCGCCTGCGAAATAGCTGCACAAATGAAAGCAAATGTAAGTTCTTTCTACGAACAACTATTGCAACTTTATACCGAACACGGACTTTACCGCGAAGAACTTACTTCTTTAGTGAAAAAAGGAATTGAAGGTGAGGCAGAAATAAAGCAAATGTTAGTAGATCTTAGGGAAAACCCATGGAAAGAGATAGATGGAGAGAAAGTGGTACTAATTGAAGATTATCACACTTCCAAAGCAAAAAACCTTCAGGAACGCATTGAAGAAGAGATCAATATTCCAAAATCTAACGTGCTTATTTACTATACTGAGAACGGAACAAAGATCGCTGCGAGACCTAGCGGTACAGAGCCAAAGATCAAATTCTATTTTAGCGTGAATTCACAACTGGATAAAGTTGAAGATTTTGATACTGAAAATGCGAAACTAGCCGATAAGATCCAGCGAATTAAAAATGAATTACAACTGGGCTAATCGCTCGTATTTATGACGTATTTAAAGAAGATTCTTCAGTTTGCAAAGCCTTATAAGCGTTTTGCAATACTTAATATTATTAGTAACGTTTTTTATGCGCTATTTAGCACCCTGGCGTTTATTTCTTTTATTCCAATGCTTCGGGTGCTTTTTCAGGAAGAAAAGCCTATTAGCACCAAACCGGTTTGGAATGGAGAATTTGGGAATATTAAAGATTTTGCTAATGATTATTCTAATTACTTTTTAAATCAACAGGTTGAACAATATGGAGAGATTGCCGCGCTGGTAAGTATTTGTATAACGGTAATTGTCTTGTTTTTTCTGAAAAACCTCTTCAATTATCTGGCGCTTTATTTTATTGCCAACCTTAGAAATGGGATGCTTAAAGATATAAGAAACCGTATCTACGACAAAATTGTGGAACTACCGGTTTCTTTCTTTTCTGAAAAAAGGAAAGGAGATTTTATTTCCAGGATCACCAGTGATGTTCAGGAAATCCAGACTTCATTTTTAAGCATGTTAGAGCTTTTTGTAAAGGAACCGCTTACGCTGATATTTACGTTAGTTTTTATGATTGGGATTAGTCCTAAACTAACGCTTTTTGTACTGGTTTTTCTTCCCCTGGCAGGTTTATTAATCTCCACAATAGGGAAGAAACTGAAATCACAATCTACCCAGGCGCAACAGGAAAACGCTAATTTTCTAACTATAGTTGAAGAATCACTTTCAAGTTTAAAAATTATTAAAGGCTTTAATGCTGAAGATAAATTCAAAAGAAAATTTTATAGCAGTACAGGCCGCTTAAATCAAATTTTAAATACGCTTTTGCATCGCCAGAACCTCGCTTCGCCTATGAGTGAATTTTTAGGGGTGGTGGTAATTACTATAATTTTATGGTTTGGTGGAAGAATGGTACTTATTGATAATACTATGGATGCCTCTACCTTTATAGGCTTTCTTGTATTAACCTACAATATTCTAACCCCGGCAAAAGCCATCTCTAAAGCAACATATTCTATCCAAAAAGGAAATGCCAGTGCAGAGCGAATCCTGGAAATCCTGGAAACCGAATCGACCATACAGGATGATAGAAATGCGGTGAAGAAAGAAAGTTTTGATGAGAATATTGAAGTGGAAAATATCAACTTTAGGTATGAGAAAGAGAATGTACTGAAGAATTTCTCCATGCAGGTTGAAAAAGGAAAGATGATTGCCCTTGTTGGCCAGTCTGGAAGTGGAAAATCTACCATAGCCAACCTCATAACCCGTTTTTATGATGTTAACGAAGGTGTGATTAAGCTTGACGGGCATAATATTAAAGGGATTACCAAAAAATCGCTTCGAAATTTAATGGGACTTGTCACCCAGGATTCTATACTTTTTAACGATACGGTAAAAAATAATATCGCTTTAGGTAAAGACAATGCCACGAAAGAAGAAATTATTGAGGCTCTAAAAGTAGCCAATGCCTGGGATTTCGTTAAAGAGCTTCCTGAAGGTCTTGAAACTAATATTGGAGACAGTGGTAATAAATTAAGTGGTGGGCAAAAACAACGTCTTTCTATTGCCCGTGCGGTACTTAAGAATCCACCAATTATGATTCTCGATGAAGCAACCTCTGCTCTGGATACAGAAAGCGAGAAACTGGTACAGAAAGCCCTGGAGAATATGATGAAAAATAGAACTTCTATCGTAATCGCGCATAGGCTTTCAACAATTCAAAATGCCGATAAGATTATTGTTTTACATCGCGGCGAGATCGTAGAACAGGGAAAACACTTAGAACTACTTGCCCAGAAAGGCACTTATCAAAAACTGGTAGAGATGCAATCTTTTGATTAGATGATAAAATAAAAAAAGCTGTCTGAGAATTTCCCAGACAGCTTTTATTATTTCAAAGATTCTTATTTCTACAGAATCAGCTCTCCATTTTTAAGTGCTTCATCTATATTAGCACTAATAGTAGTGTGAGTTCGAAAGAATTTTCTTCCATCTTCTCTTTTTAAAATTACGGTCGTTTCCCCGGCATCGTTTGTATTAATTTCAGCTACTTCTACCCTATTTCCTACAAGACTCTTGTAGTTTGCGATTCCACCTTTTTTAATAATAAAATTAGCCCTTGGTAAATCTAAGGATTTAAAATTTTGATTTTCAGCCTTATTTATTACTAAAATATCTCCAACCTTCACCGACTCGGTTTGGTTTTGTGCCTCAACTTGAAAGGCGAATATTAGCATAATCGGAATTAACAGTATATTTCTCATAACCATAATTTTTATTTTACAAAAATATACATAGAAATTTACCAAAATGCAATTTTAAAAGGTTTTTAGGAAAATTTTCACAGCTTAACATTTAAGCATAAAAAAAGGACAGAGTATACTCCATCCTTTTTTATAATTATTCTCATTTTGGGGCAAATAAGAATAAAAGATTTAATTCGTTTTCGTTTGGGGCAAAAAAAGACTAAATCATTTTGATATTGTAAATGTAGATTAGAAAAACCTATTTACCAAATAAAAAATGCACTTTATCCGCTTTTTATGCATTTTATCGATGAAGTACATTCCTGCAAAGAAGGATTTCTTAGTTCAATACTTTTATAAGCTGACTTTAAGAAGAATAAAGTTTTAACTACCTTTGGCTTCCGTTACACGGGATTCCACAAAATTTATTAAGACTAGCATCCCTTTGAAAACGTCCGAAGATCTACTTATTAAACGCTTACAGGAAAAAAAGACTTCTTCAGAAGCTTTTAAAGAACTGGTATCTTTATACAAAGAGCGTCTATACTGGCATATACGTAACATGGTCAAAGACCATGAGGATTCTCATGATGTTCTTCAAAATACCTTTATTAAGGTATTTAAAAATATTCATAATTTTAAAGGAGAAAGTAAGTTGTTTTCCTGGATGTATCGCATCGCTACTAACGAGGCGATTAGCTTTTTAAATAAAAGAGCTAAACGCAATCAGATCTCTTCAGAAGATCTGCAACAACAGCTTATTGCTAATTTAGAAAGTGATGTTTATTTTGAAGGTGATGAAATTCAGCTCAAATTACAAAAAGCAATTGCCAGTCTTCCGGCGAAACAACAACAGGTTTTTAATATGAAATACTTTCAGGAGTTAAAATACCGGGAAATGTCAGAAATTTTAGAAACCAGTGAAGGAGCGCTAAAAGCTTCTTACCACCACGCTGCTAAAAAAATAGAGGAATACTTAAAAACGAATTAAACCTTTTGTACTTTTTATAGTCAAATAAACAAATGAAGAAAGAAAAAATATCATATAATCCCAAGTCAGGTTTCAAAACCCCACCAGGTTATTTTGAGGGTTTTGAGCAGGAATTGCTGGAAAAAATGGAGCTTTCTGAAAGCCTGGGAGATAAAAAATCTACAGGTTTCAAGGCACCAGAAGGATATTTTGATGGGCTGGAAGATGAGTTGCTTGAAAAAGTAACTAAAACTGAACCTAAAGTACGCAAATTGGTTACCAAAGAGGTTTTCCTTTATGCAGCGAGCATTGCAGCAATGGTTATTGCTTTTGCCAGTACATTCTATATTAATCCCGAAAACCAAACAAGCTGGGAAAACGTAGAACTTTCTGTGATGGAGAGTTATATAGACAATAATAACATAGATCTCTCTACCGGTGAAATTTCAAATTATATTTTTCAACAAGGTTATATCGTAGATGATACCGATTTAGATAAGGTAGACTCTGAAGCTATGATGAATTATCTTGATGAAAATTTAGAAGAACCTCTTTATATATTAGATGAAGATTAATATGAAAAACCTACTTATAATATTACTCATGTTTTCTGGATTGTGGCAAATGCAGTCACAGGAAAAAGACGATTCACATCGCGAGAAAATTAAAGAGTTAAAAACCGCATTTTTCACTCAGGAATTAAATCTTGACAAGAAAAAAGCACAGCAGTTCTGGCCAATTTATAACGAATATGAATCTGAGTTGCACAAATTAAGAAAGCGAGAGCATAGAGATATTCCTAACCTGGAATGTATTACCGAAGATGATGCTGAAAATATGTTAGATGAATATGTCGCGATAGAAAAACAGGATTATATTCTAAAACAAAAGCTTTTTAATGATCTAAAAGAAATAATGACCGCCCAGGAAATCATTAAGCTTCATAAGCTGGAAGATGAATTCCATAAAAAATTAATTAAAGAATACCGCGCCCGTAAAGAGCGCGAAAAGCAGGAAGAATAGGATGCCTTAATGAATCCGAACATTTAAACCTCGATTATCGAGTAAAGTTTAGTTTTTTGGTTAGTTAGTAGTTAGTATCCCGGTGGATTTAGGTCTGCCGGGATTCTTTTTACCTAAAAGTGAGTTTTGCAATTCGTCCTTTTCCAGCAGCATAAGCAACCGAATCGTTTTTAAACCTCAGCGTATAAAAACCTTCATTAGAAAGTTCTTCCCATGTTTCTCCTGAATCTTTAGAAATTGAAATTCCACTAAAACCGGTAGCAATGATTTTTTCGCCTCCAGTATTTGGTATAAATCGCACACTACTTTTGTAACCCGGCTCCTCGCCTTCTGCAATTAATTCCCAGGTTTTACCGCCATCTGTGGTAATAGCTTTATTCCCGGTATTCCCTTCAGGATTGGTATAATCACCTCCTAAAATTATCCCAAAGTTTTCATCATAAAAATCCATGGTATATCCTCCGGTGGTTGCTTTTCCATCCAGCAATGGAGTATCAAAAACCTCCCAGGTCGCTCCTTTATCAGGTGAAAAATATACACGCGAAGTCATCCCTCCCGATAAAATCCAGGTTTTATCGCCCTTAATAGCAATATTAGAATTACTCGCTGCAAAGGCTGCTTCACCTTCGATAACTTCAGGTAAAAGATCACAACTTAATTTTTTCCAGGTTCTACCTCCATCACGAGTAATGATTATGGATATACAATTATTGGTAGGATCGCCTATTGCAATTCCCTCTTTATTATTCCAAAAAGTCATCGCATCATAAAAGGCTTTTTCATTTTCTTCTTTATAAACTAATTCCATAGCGCCAGAATCTCCAGTTTTATAAAGCAATGCAGGACTTCCAACGCTCAGCATAAAAAAGTCATCGTCGGTAGCAGCCACAGCCCTGTATTCAGGAACCAGGCTGTCATATTTCTGGGTATTGGTGCGCCAGGTGTTATCGCCAAAACTATACATCCCAAAAGTTCCTTTATTGGCGGCAAAAGCAAGGTTATTCCCTATTATTTCAATAGCCCTAATACTTAATGAATCTTCTTCTAGAATAGTTTGGATTTCTACTGAAGAAAAATCCTTTGTCCCTTTCTGTTGCATTTTATTTTCAGCGTCTTTTTCATTTTTACAACTACTAAATATCAAAATCAGGCAAAAAACAACAAGTCTATTCATAGGTCGGGTTTAAATCGTTTTGTAAAATCCATTCAAAGATAAATTTTTCCGAAGTAAATCAACGCATAGTAATCTCCCAAGTACTCATAGAAACGTCATTTTAAATTCGAGTTAAGCCTGGAAGCATTTAAATGTCAATTATCGACTAAAAAACATACCTTTGCAAATTCAAAATTTAATTATGCGGTTACACAGGAATTTGGTTTTCGCAACCATGGATGCCTTAAATGAAATTTTTAATAATGGTAAATATGCCGACAAGGTCATTGAGCAAACCCTAAAACGTGATAAGCGTTGGGGCTCGAGAGATCGTAGTTTTATTGCCGAAACCGTTTACGATATTGTTCGCTGGAAAAGACTTTATGCCGAAATTGCTGAAGTAAAAGAGCCGTTTGATCGCGAAAATTTATTTCGACTATTTACGGTATGGGCTACCTTGCGAGGAATTACCTTACCAGACTGGCCACAATTTGAAGGCACTCCTACCCGAAGAATTAAAGGGAAATTTGATAGTTTAAGTAAAATTAGAAAATACCGCGAATCTATTCCCGACTGGATGGATGAGCTTGGAGTAAAAGAACTTGGCGAAAAAGTTTGGGAAAAAGAGATCGCAGCGCTAAACTTGCAAGCGCCGGTAATTTTAAGAGCCAACACTCTTAAAACTACCAAAGACAAATTACGCAGTGCTCTTAAGGATGAAGAAATAATTTCTGAACCTTTAAAAGGATATAAAAGCGCTTTAAAACTGGAAGAACGTGGAAACGTTTTTAGAACCCAGGCTTTTAAAAACGGCTTTTTTGAAGTTCAGGATGCATCCTCTCAACTTGTAGCTGAATTTCTTGAAGTAGAACCCGGAATGCGCGTGGTTGATACTTGTGCCGGTGCCGGCGGGAAAACGCTTCACCTGGCTGCTTTAATGGAAAACAAAGGCCAGATTATCGCTACCGATATCTACGGAAATAAACTTAAAGAACTTAAACGCCGCGCCAAACGTGCCGGCGCTCACAATATAGATCCGCGTGCAATTGATTCTACAAAAGTGATCAAAAAACTTTACGGAACTGCAGATCGCGTACTTATAGATTCCCCTTGTAGCGGACTCGGAGTTTTAAGCAGAAATCCAGATGCTAAATGGAAATTGCAACCTGAATTTATAGATAGGCTTATAAAAACCCAGGCCCAAATAATTGAAACTTACTCTCGCATTGTAAAACCGGGAGGAAAAATGGTTTACGCAACCTGTTCGGTTTTACCTTCTGAAAACGAGAAGCAAGTCGAAAATTTCTTAAAGAATACCGAAGAAGGGAAAAAATTCAAATTGGTTAAAGAACAAAAGATACTTTCTTCTGAAACCGGTTTTGATGGATTCTATATGGCACTTTTAGAGAAAAAAGCTTAAGGGTTTATACCCAAATTTTTTGATTGAATCAATTTCAGGTGGAATCCTTTTATTTTACCCGAAATTGATTCCTGATGAAAAAATATTACTTTATACTCCTTTCTATATTTATTTATTCCTGTTCCGAAGATAAAGCTACGCTTCCTGAAGAACTTCCACCGGAAAATAATTTTTCTACTGAAATCTTCTTTTCAGAATATATTGAGGGCACTTCCTTCAATAAAGCACTCGAAATTGTAAATCTTACAGGGGAAAATATCGATCTGGAAGCTGAAGCTTATTCAATTAGAAAACAATCTAATGGCGCAGGCGACTGGATGGGAGAAGTTATCCTTCAAGGCAATCTAGCTCATAATTCAACTTTCGTTATCGCTAATGAGTCTGCAGATATTTCTGAAATCACGTCTAAATCCAATCAATTAAAAACCGGCGCACCACTAGATTTTAACGGCAACGATCCTGTAGGGCTTTTTAAAGATGGAGAATTAGTAGATATAATTGGGCAAATGGATAATCCTGAAGATTTTGCCAAAGACCAAACCTTAAGAAGAAAACAATCTATAACAGAACCTTCTCTTGAATACAAAGCTGAAGATTGGAACGTTTATGAAACTAATAATGTAGAAGATTTGAGCAATTACTAAAGCTTTTTCCTTATTTCTGCAAGGGGGTGTTTTAGGTATCATCAGGGAAGTCCATATATTCCGAAAAAATAACTCGCCAGGAATAAACAAATATTTAGATGTGGTAATTTTCCTGCAAGGTCTTTTTTCTACCTTGTAGGTTTTGTTTCAAATATTGAAACCTACACGATTGAAAGAACCTTGCAGGAAGTCAGTGCATATTCTTTCGGTATGTATAAAAAATTCGACACATTAAAAATATTAGTAAATTCGTGGCAAAACTTCCACAATATTTTCTGTATTAACTTCCTGAAATATTTCCCGTAAAAAACCTAAATTTGTGCTTATTCGAACAACACAAAACAACATAGAATGATCCTTTTCTTTGGAGACCAGGCCACCAAGGTTTTTGCGGTAGAAACGCATACCAACCTTACGGCTCAAGACATCACAAAATTAAACTGGCTTTTTGGCAATACACAACAAATCAACAAATCTGCTCTGGCAGATTTTTTTGTTGGTCCCCGTGCCGCAATGATTACGCCCTGGAGTACTAACGCGGTAGAGATTACCGAGAATATGGGCATTCACGGAATTATTAGAATTGAGGAGTTCTTGCGAATAGATAAGAACTACCACGATTTTGATCCGATGCTTTCCCAAAAATATGAAGGTTTAGACCAGGATATTTTTGATATTCATATCAATCCCGAGCCGATCATTGAAATAGATGATATTGCAGCATACAACCAGCAGGAAGGTCTCGCACTTAATGTAGAAGAGGTTGCTTATTTACAGGGATTAGCCAATAAATTAGGCCGAAAACTTACCGATTCTGAAGTTTTTGGTTTCTCACAAGTGAATTCTGAACATTGCCGCCACAAGATCTTTAATGGCACTTTTGTGATTGATGGAGAAGAAAAACCTAGCTCGTTGTTTAAAATGATCAGGAAAACTTCGGAAGAAAATCCGAACGAGATCGTTTCAGCATATAAGGATAATGTAGCTTTTATAAATGGCCCACGAGTGCAACAATTTGCCCCGAAACTTCCAGACGTTCCTGAATTTTACGAAAATAAGGATTTTGATTCGGTTATTTCCATAAAAGCCGAAACCCATAATTTCCCCACTACGGTAGAACCTTTTAATGGTGCTGCCACCGGAAGCGGGGGCGAAATTCGTGACCGACTTGCCGGAGGTAAGGGTTCTTTACCTTTAGCCGGAACAGCAGTTTATATGACATCTTATTCCAGGCTTGATAAAGACCGAAAATGGGAAAATGGGATGAAAGAACGCGATTGGTTGTACCAAACGCCGATGGATATTTTGATCAAAGCTTCTAACGGAGCTTCAGATTTTGGAAATAAATTCGGACAACCTTTAATTTCTGGTTCTGTACTGACTTTTGAGCATTCAGAGCATCAACGAAATCTAGGTTACGATAAAGTAATTATGCTTGCCGGTGGAATTGGCTATGGAAAAGCCAACCAGGCGCAAAAAGATATTCCGAAGAAAGATGATAAAAT
This sequence comes from Salegentibacter mishustinae, assembly GCF_002900095.1. NCBI lineage: Bacteria > Pseudomonadati > Bacteroidota > Flavobacteriia > Flavobacteriales > Flavobacteriaceae > Salegentibacter > Salegentibacter mishustinae. The sequence goes on from NZ_LLKN01000003.1 coordinate 116,860, forward strand.
AGTAATTCTTGGTGGTGAAAATTACCGGATTGGAATGGGCGGTGCCGCAGTTTCTTCAGCAGATACCGGGGAGTTTGGAAGCGGTATTGAATTAAACGCTATTCAAAGAGCCAACCCAGAAATGCAAAAACGTGCTTCAAACGCAGTACGTGGAATGGTAGAAAGCGAAGAAAACCCAATTGTTTCTATTCACGATCACGGTGCGGGCGGACATTTAAACTGCCTTAGCGAACTCGTAGAAGAAACAGGAGGAAAAATAGATTTAGATAAATTACCTGTTGGTGATCCTACGCTTTCCGCAAAAGAAATCATAGGAAACGAATCCCAGGAAAGAATGGGCTTGGTAATTGGCGGTGAAAATTACGAAATCCTTCGCAGGGTTTCAGAACGCGAGCGCTCTCCTATTTACCAGGTTGGCGAGGTAACCGGCGACCACAGGTTTACTTTTGAAGGATCAAAATCAGGTCAAAAACCAATGGACCTGGAACTTTCTGATATGTTTGGAAGTTCGCCAAAGACCATTATGGAAGATACATCGGTTAATAGAAATTATGACGATGTAGTTTATTCTTCAGAAAATATAAAAGATTATCTAACTCAAGTCCTTCAACTCGAAGCCGTTGCCTGTAAAGATTGGTTGACCAACAAAGTTGACCGTTGTGTAACCGGGCGTGTAGCTAAACAGCAAACCGCAGGCCCCTTGCAACTTCCTCTAAACAATTGCGGGGTGATGGCACTGGATTATAATGGAAAAGAAGGTGTGGCGACCTCAATTGGTCATTCCCCTGTTTCAGCATTAGTTGATCCCGTTGCGGGTTCTAAAAATTCTATTGGCGAGGCCCTTTCCAATATTATTTGGGCACCATTGGAGAAAGGTTTAAAATCTGTTTCCCTTTCTGCAAACTGGATGTGGCCTTGTAATAACGAAGGCGAAGATGCCAGGCTTTATGAAGCCGTTCAAGGGGTTTCAGATTTTGCGATCTCCCTGGGAATAAATGTTCCTACCGGGAAAGATTCGCTTTCTATGAAACAGCGCTATAAAGATGGCGAGGTGCTTTCTCCGGGAACGGTAATCATTTCGGCAGCCGGGCATTGTGATGATATTAGTAAAGTAGTAGAACCTGTTTTACAAAAAAATGGAGGAGATATTTATTACATCAATTTATCTCAAGACAGTTTTAAACTTGGAGGATCTTCTTTTGCTCAAATTCTGAATAAAGTCGGGAAAGAAGTACCTACGATAAAAGACGATAAGAAATTTGCCGATGCTTTTTATAACATCCAGGGCTTAATTAAGCAGGATCTAATTCTTGCCGGGCACGATGTGGCTTCAGGCGGATTAATTACCACGCTTTTAGAAATGTGCTTTGCAGATAATAATCTTGGCGCCGATTTAGACCTTTCAGCATTAAATGAAAAAGACAGTGTTAAGCTCCTTTTTAATGAAAACTGCGGAATTGTTTTCCAGGCAAAAGATGATACGGCTGAAAAAGTACTTAGCGATAACAAAATTGAATTCTTTAAAATAGGAAAGGTTACCGAAGGAAACGAACTGCAAATTAAAAACGGTTCAGGAAATCTGAATTTCAATATTTCTGAATTGCGTGATGTTTGGTATAAAACTTCTTTCTTATTAGATCAAAAACAAAGTGGTGTAGATAAAGCTACCGAGAGATTCAATAATTATAAGAATCAGCCGCTGGAATTTAAATTTCCAAAGAATTTTACAGGACTTCTCGACTCCGCTCGAAGTGATAAGAAACGTATTAAAGCAGCGATTATTCGGGAAAAAGGTTCTAATTCTGAACGCGAAATGGCCAGAGCGATGCATTTGGCAGGTTTTGATGTGAAAGACGTGCATATGACGGATTTAATTTCGGGAAGAGAAACTTTGGAAGATATTAGATTCATTGCCGCTGTTGGTGGGTTCTCTAACTCTGATGTTCTTGGAAGTGCCAAAGGTTGGGCCGGGGCATTCTTGTACAATGAAAAGGCAAAAACCGCTCTTGACAATTTCTTTAGCAAAACAGATACTCTATCTCTAGGCGTTTGTAATGGGTGCCAGCTTTTCGTAGAATTAGGATTAATAAATCCTGAGGACGAAGAAAAGCCAAAAATGCTTCCTAACTCTTCACACAAGTTTGAGTGTAATTTTACTTCGGTAGAAATAAAAGAAAACAATTCTGTGATGCTTGGCTCACTTGCCGGAAGTAAACTCGGAATTTGGGCAGCACACGGTGAAGGGAAGTTTAGCTTTCCGTATAAAAAAGAGCATTATAATATTGTTGGAGAATATGGCTATGATAAATACCCGGCTAACCCCAACGGCTCCAATCACAACACCGCGATGTTAACCGATTATTCTGGAAGGCATTTGGTAATGATGCCGCATTTAGAACGTTCTACTTTCCCCTGGAACTGGGCATATTATCCAAAAGACAGGAAAGATGATAAAGTGAGCCCGTGGCTGGAAGCTTTTGTAAATGCCAGAAAGTGGCTGGAGGAAAAATAAATTTTAATCATTATAGTTTAAAAACGCCCGATAATATTTTTTATCGGGCGTTTTTATTTCTGAATTAACCAGGTGATTATCAAATTAATAAATCAACATTCGCAAAGAGCTTCCTCTCACTTTCATTACTCCCATTTGTCAAATAATTTATATTCTTATTAATATATCTACGTTTATTTTAATATTTCAATTTGAAATAGGTTACAAATTTGCTATTTTGCAAAGCATATAATAATTCTACACCTAAATGGATAAACCAACAAGACTATTTGATTTCCCATACTTTCAGCTGGAAAAACACGCTTTAGAAAAAGCTTTAGTCACAAAATATGATGGTACCTGGAAGGCCATTTCTACCCAGGAGTATATAGACAGGGCAAATGCCGTAAGTCGGGGATTATTACGACTTGGCATAAAACCAAACGATAAAATCGCCATAATTTCTACCAGTAACCGAACTGAATGGAATATTATGGATATTGGGGTGTTACAAACCGGTGCGCAAACGGTACCAATTTATCCTACAATTTCTGAAGAAGATTACCAGTATGTACTGGATCACAGTGAAGCTGTATTCTGTTTTGTTTCAGATAAAGAAGTATTAGGAAAACTGAATTCCATAAAACAAGACACCAAACTAAAAGAGGTCTATACCTTTGATGAAATAGAAGGCACAAAAAATTGGAAAGAGGTTCTTGAACTTGGAGAAGACAAAAGCAACCAGGATGAAGTTGAGCAAATAAAGAAGGCTGTCAGGCCAGACGACCTTGCAACTTTGATCTACACTTCTGGAACTACCGGAAGACCAAAAGGTGTTATGCTTTCACATAATAACCTTGTAAGCAATGTATTAGACAGTGCCGAGCGAGTTCCGTTTGAAAGAGGAACTTATGTAGCGCTTAGTTTTTTGCCGGTTTGCCACGTATTTGAGCGCATGATACTTTATTTATATCAGTACTATTCGGTTTCTATTCATTTTGCTGAATCTATAGAAAAGATTAGTGATAATCTTAAAGAAGTAAAACCTCATGTTATCACGGCAGTACCAAGACTATTAGAAAAAGTTTACGATAAAATTATCGCTAAAGGTTCTACCGTTGGTGGAATTAAACAAAAGCTATTTTTCTGGGCTGTTGAGCTTGGTTTAGAATATGAACCATACGGCCAAAACGGATGGTGGTATGAAACCCGACTTAAACTGGCTAGAAAACTAATTTTCTCTAAGTGGAAAGAAGGTTTAGGTGGAAATATTGAATTAATCGTTTCTGGATCTGCCGCGCTTCAACCGCGTTTAGCCCGTGTTTTTGCCGCGGCCGATATTCCGGTAATGGAAGGTTATGGATTAACTGAAACCTCCCCGGTAATTGCGGTTAATGATCAAAGAAATAAAGGCTTTAGAATTGGAACGGTAGGAAGACCAATTAGAAACGTAGAAGTTAAAATTGCTGAAGACGGCGAAATTCTCGCAAAAGGACCAAATGTTATGCTTGGCTATTATAAGGAGCCAGAGAAAACAAAAGAAGTCCTAAATGGAGATCACTTTTTCCATACCGGCGATATTGGAGAATTAGATAAAGACGGATTTTTAAAGATCACCGATCGTAAAAAGGAAATGTTTAAAACTTCAGGTGGAAAATACGTAGCTCCTCAAATTATTGAAAACACGATGAAGCAATCACGCTTTATCGAACAAATTATGGTAATTGGAGATGGCGAAAAAATGCCTGCAGCTTTAATCCAACCAAACTTTGAATTTATCCAGGAATGGGCAAAACGTAAAAATCTAGATATCGGCGATGGTTCTGAAAAGGCTATTGCAGAAAACGACCAGGTTAAAGAACGTATTCAGGAAGAAGTAGATTTTTACAACGAGAAGTTTGGTAAGTGGGAACGTATAAAGGTTATAGAGCTTACCGGAGAAGTTTGGGGTATTGAGGAGGGCCACCTCACTCCTACTATGAAGCTAAAAAGGCGAAATATAAAAGATCGCTACAAAAAATTATACGAGAAAATCTACAGACCTATGTAATCTCAATAATTTAAAATTAAAGTTAAAACCCTTCATTATGAAGGGTTTTTTTATGCAATTCTTATAAATTAAGGGAATAAATATAAAGCCCTGATTATTTATTCTATTTTATTATGCGTGCATAATATATTTTTCTTAACTTTGAGAATCAACATTCAAGAATGAAGGAAAAAACAATTGATTATGTATTAAGGGCCACCTGGATGGCGGTCTCCAAAATGTATAATGAAGAAGCTGGTAAGGCTGGAAGCACCATGTCTACCGGTTTTGCGCTATTAAGTATAGATCCTGAAAATGGAACTCCTTCTACCTCCCTTGGCCCCAAAATGGGAATGGAAGCTACAAGCCTATCAAGAATCCTTAAAACGATGGAAGACAAAGGATTAATTCTTCGAAAGAAAAATCCGAAAGATGGCCGAAGCGTCCTTATTTACTTAACCGATTTTGGAAGAGAAATGCGTGAGTATTCTAAAAAAGTGGTTTTGCGCTTTGATGATGCTGTAAAGGAAAATGTTTCAGAAGAAGATCTAAAAACCTTTATAGAAGTGGCCAACACAATCCTGAATCTTATTTCAGAAAAGAAAATTTACAAAGAAGAGATTAAATTAAAATAATAAGTAATAGACCTTACTGATTTCCAAATCGGGAAAGTTTTATTTAGAATCGAAAACCTTATAGTAAAACCAGATAACAATTATGAAGAGAAGAATTAACAAAGTAGCAGTAATCGGCTCCGGAATTATGGGGAGCGGTATTGCCTGCCACTTCGCCAATATTGGCGTAGAGGTTCTCTTGCTGGATATTGTCCCGCGGGAACTCAACGAGAAAGAAAAGAAAAAAGGTCTCACTTTAGAAGACAAACAAGTAAGAGACCGCCTGGTAAACGAATCTTTGCAAGCTTCTTTAAAATCTAAGCCCTCTCCTATTTACCATAAAGATTTTGCCAATCGCATAGAAACCGGAAATATGGAAGATGATATTTCTAAAGTTTCTGAAGCCGATTGGATTATTGAAGTAGTAGTAGAACGCCTCGATATTAAGCAACAGGTGTTTGAAAAACTGGAAAAACATCGCAAAAAAGGAACACTTATAACTTCAAATACTTCGGGAATTCCTATTCAGCAAATGAATGAAGGACGAAGCGAAGATTTTCAGCAACATTTCTGCGGAACACACTTCTTTAACCCACCGCGTTACCTGAAATTATTTGAAATTATCCCGGGACCAGACACGAAACCGGAAGTTCTTGAGTTTCTTAACGAATATGGCGAAAAATACCTTGGTAAGAAATCGGTATTAGCGAAAGACACTCCGGCTTTTATTGGAAACAGAATTGGTATTTTCAGCATTATGAGCCTTTTCCATATGGTTAAAGATATGGATATGACCATTGAGGAAGTAGACAAACTTACCGGGCCGGTAATTGGTCGCCAGAAATCGGCGACTTTCCGTACTGTAGATGTCGTTGGTTTAGATACTTTGGTACACGTAGCCAACGGGCTTCATAAAGGTGTTCCAAACGATGAAACCAACGAACTTTTTGCACTACCAGATTTTATCCAGACGATGATGGATAACGAATGGTTGGGGAGCAAAACCAATAATACCGGATTTTACAAAAAAGTAAAGAAAGAAGATGGCTCCAGTGAGATCAAGTCTTTAGACTTAGATAAAATGGAATATCGGGATAGAAAAAGCGCGAAATTCGATGTGCTGGAACAAACTAAAACTATAGATAAACTTGAAGACCGTTACGAAGTTCTAGTAGGTGATAAAGGGAAAGCCGGTGAATTTTACCGTAAGAACTTTGCAGCTTTATTCGCTTATGTTTCTAATAGAATTCCAGAAATTTCAGACGAACTTTATAAAATCGATGATGGTGTAAAAGCCGGATTTGGTTGGGAGCACGGCCCATTTCAAATGTGGGATGCCCTTGGAGTAAAGAAAGGTGTTGAAATGATGAAAGCCGAAGGTAAAGAACCGGCGGCCTGGGTGAACGAGATGTTGGAAAATGGTAAAGATTCTTTTTACACAGTAAAAGAAGGCAACACCTATTATTACGATATTCAGAAAAAAGACTACACGAAAATTCCTGGTCAGGATGCGTTTATCATTTTAGATAATATTCGTGAATCAAAAGAAGTTTTCAGCAACAGCGGGGTTGTGGTTGAAGATCTTGGCGATGGAATATTGAATGTAGAATTCCGAAGTAAAATGAATGCCATTGGTGGTGATGTTCTAGACGGCATCAATAAAGCCATAGATATGGCTGAAAAAGATTACCAAGGATTAGTAATTGCGAATAACGGAAAGAACTTTTCTGTAGGTGCAAACATTGGGATGATCTTTATGATGGCCGTAGAGCAGGAATATGAAGAGCTTAATATGGCGATTAAATATTTCCAGGATACGATGATGCGCATGCGCTACTCTTCTATCCCAACTGTAGCTGCACCTCACTCGATGACTTTAGGTGGTGGATGTGAACTTTCACTTCACGCCGATAAAGTTGTGGCCGCAGCCGAAACTTATATGGGTCTTGTTGAATTTGGCGTTGGGGTAATTCCTGGCGGCGGTGGTTCTAAAGAAATGACCCTTCGCGCTGCTGATACTTTTGAAAAAGACGATGTAGAATTAAATAGATTAAGAGAGCATTTCTTAACTATTGGAATGGCAAAAGTATCTACCTCTGCACACGAAGCATTTGATTTAAATCTTCTTCAAAAAGGAAAAGATATCGTAGTGGTAAATCAGGAAAGACAACTCACTATCGCTAAGAAACACGCTTTATTGATGGCTGAGAATGGATATACCAAACCAATTGCTCGAAAAGATATTAAAGTTCTTGGAAAACAAGCTTTAGGAGCTTTCTTAGTAGGAACCGATCAAATGAATGCCGGTAAATATATTAGTGACCACGATAAAAAGATAGCTAATAAACTAGCCTATGTGATGGCCGGTGGTGATCTATCTGAACCACAAATGGTAAGCGAACAATACTTGTTAGATCTGGAAAGAGAAGCTTTCCTTTCCCTAACAGGAGAACGCAAAACCCTGGAAAGACTTCAGCATATGTTGAAGAAAGGGAAACCGCTTCGTAACTAAATAGTATAGTGTATAATGTAGATTGTATACTGTAATCCAAAGATGCTATGAATTATTTTAAAGAGTTAAAAGTTTGGCAAAAAGCTATCGATTTGGTCACTGAGATTTATACAAAAAGTCAGGAGTTTCCAAAAGAAGAGCTTTACGGATTGACTTCTCAGATTAGAAGATCTGCAGTTTCAATTCCTTCAAACATAGCAGAAGGTTGCGGCAGAAAAACTAATAAGGATTTTGTTAACTTCTTGGGAATATCTCTTGGATCGGCATTCGAATTAGAAACGCAGTTGATAATTGCAAAAAATTTAAATTTTATGAATTCAGATGATTTTAAAATTCTAGAAAATGAAATTCATCATATTCAGAATATGATTATCAAATTACAATCAACATTATAACTAGATAATTTCAATATACATTATACAAAATACAATATACAATGAATAAGACAGCATACATAGTAAAAGCATACAGAACGGCTGTGGGGAAAGCTCCCCGTGGTGTGTTCAGGTTTAAGCGTCCAGATGATCTGGCTGCCGAAACCATAGAATATATGATGAAGCAATTACCCGATTTTGATAAAACCAGGATCGATGATGTAATTGTAGGGAATGCGATGCCAGAAGCAGAGCAAGGCCTTAACGTGGGACGTTTAATCTCATTAATGAGTTTAGACACCGATAAGGTTCCCGGGATGACGGTTAACCGTTATTGCGCTTCAGGACTAGAAACCATTGCGATTGCTTCAGCAAAAATCCAAAGTGGAATGGCCGATTGCATTATTGCGGGTGGAGCAGAAAGTATGAGCTATATCCCAATGGGCGGTTACAAACCGGTTCCTAATTACAATGCAGCCAAAGAAGGCCATGAAGACTATTACTGGGGAATGGGTCTTACAGCAGAAGCCGTAGCTGAGAAGTACAAAGTTTCACGTGAAGATCAGGATGAATTTGCTTTCAATTCTCATCAAAAAGCTCTAAAAGCGCAAAAGGAAGACCGTTTTCAGGACCAGATCGCGCCAATAGATGTTGAAGAAACATTTGTGAATAAAGACGGTAAGAAACAAACTAAAACCTATACTGTGAACAAAGATGAAGGTCCACGTGCCGATACTTCTAAGGAAGTATTAGGAAAACTAAGACCTGTGTTTGCCGAAGGCGGGAGCGTAACTGCGGGGAACTCATCACAAATGAGTGATGGTGCTGCCTTTGTAATGGTGATGAGTGAAGAAATGGTAAAAGAATTTAATCTTGAACCAATCGCCAGAATGGTAAGCTACGCACCGGTAGGTATAGATCCTAAAATTATGGGTATAGGACCAGTTCACGCAATTCCAAAAGCTTTAAAACAAGCTGGGTTAAAGCAGGATGATATGCAACTTATAGAACTTAACGAAGCCTTTGCTTCACAATCTCTTGCGGTGATCAGAGAACTTGGCTTAAATCCCGAAACCTTAAATCCAAATGGAGGTGCTATTTCAATGGGGCACCCGCTGGGCTGTACTGGAGCAAAACTTTCGGTGCAAATCTTTGATGAAATGCGTAAACGCAATTTAAAAGATAAATACGCCATGGTAACCATGTGTGTAGGAACCGGACAAGGAGCTGCTGGGATCTATGAAGTATTTTAAATGTTGAATTTTAAATGAATTAAGTTGAAAAGTGAGAATATTATAGTAGACAAAACCTTTAAGTTTTCACTTGATATCATCTCACTTTTCAAAAAACTTCAACAGGAACGAGAGTTTATAATTTCAAAACAATTATTAAAATCTGCGACAAGTATTGGCGCTAATGTAGAAGAAGCAACTGCGGCACAATCAAAGCGAGATTTTGTAAGTAAAATGTCAATCGCTTCCAAGGAAGCCAGAGAGACAAAATACTGGCTAAGACTTTTAGAAGATTCAGAAATAACAAAAATTGAAGTTTCAAATCATTTAAATGAAATCACACATATAATAAACATCATAACTAAAATTATCATTACAGCTCAAAAAAACATTAATAACACTGAATTATAAAAGCTAGGTAAATCATTTAAATTTTATAATTCATAATTCAAAATAATAGAATGGAAACAACAGAAAATAAAAAAGAACTTCTACGCGGTGGGCAATTCCTTGTTAAGGAAATCAAAGCGGAAGATGTATTTACTCCTGAAGATTTTAATGAGGAGCAAAAAATGATGCGTGATTCGGTTAAAGAATTTGTAGATCGTGAAGTTTGGCCGAAGAAAGAAGAATTTGAAAAGAAAAACTACGCGCTTACCGAAGAGGTAATGACCAAAGCTGGAGAACTTGGTTTTCTTGGCGTAGCAGTTCCTGAAAAGTACGACGGACTTGGAATGGGGTTTGTGTCAACAATGTTGGTTTGTGATTATATCTCAGGAGCTTCTGGCTCTATTGCAACCGCTTTTGGTGCACATACTGGAATTGGAACATTACCAATCTTGCTTTATGGAAATGAAGAGCAACGTAAAAAGTATATTCCGAAGTTAGCAACAGGAGAATGGTTCGGCGCTTATTGCCTTACCGAACCGGGAGCCGGAAGTGATGCAAATTCAGGGAAAACAAAAGCTGAACTTACCGAAGACGGAAAAAGTTATAAAATAAACGGACAAAAGATGTGGATCTCCAATGCGGGATTTGCAAGTGTTTTTATCGTTTTTGCCCGTATCCAGGATGATAAAAATATCACCGGATTTATCGTGGAATACGATAAAGAGAATCCAAACGGGATTACTTTTGGTGAAGAAGAGAAAAAGCTGGGGATCCACGCTTCTTCTACCCGCCAGGTATTTTTTAATGATACTGTAGTTTCTACTGAAAATATGCTTTCAGAAAGAGGAAACGGATTTAAGATCGCTATGAATGCGCTAAACGTAGGCCGTATTAAACTGGCTGCAGCATCTTTAGAAGCACAACGTCGAGTAACCGATGTAGCGGTCAAATACGCGAATGACAGAGTTCAGTTTAAAACACCGATTGCAAAGTTTGGAGCTATAAAATCTAAACTTGCTGAGATGGCTACTTCAGCTTATGTTGGAGAAGCCGCTTGTTATCGAGCTGCAAAAAACATTGACGATCGAATTAATCTTCGTTTAGAGGCTGGAGAATCGCATTCTGATGCTGAATTAAAGACTTTTGAAGAATACGCGATAGAATGTTCTATTTTGAAAGTAGCTTGTTCTGAGGATGTTCAAAATTGTAGTGACGAAGGTATCCAGGTTTTAGGAGGAATGGGCTTCTCTGCCGATACTCCAATGGAATCTGCCTGGAGAGATGCCAGAATTGCCAGAATTTACGAAGGCACCAACGAGATTAACAGAATGTTAGCCGTTGGAATGCTTATTAAAAAAGCGATGAAAGGCCACGTAGATCTTTTAGGACCGGCACAAGCTGTTGGGGAAGAACTTACCGGAATTCCTTCTATGGACAAGCCAGATTTTAATGAATTGTTCGCTGAAGAAAAGGAAATGATCAAAAAACTGAAAAAGGTTTTCTTGATGGTAGCCGGTAGTGCAGTTCAAAAATTTGGTCAGGACCTGGAAGAGCACCAGCAATTGCTTCTTGCTGCTTCAGATATTCTTATCGAAGCTTATATGGCTGAATCTGGAATTTTAAGAGCTGAGAAGAATGTAAAACGTTTTGGTGAAGATGCTCAAAAAGAGCAAATCGCCATGGCGAAATTATATCTATACCACGCCGTAGATACCGTAAACCAGAAAGCCAAAGAGGGAATTGCTTCTTTTGCTGAGGGTGACGAGCAACGTATGATGTTAATGGGACTTAAGCGTTTTACCAAGTACGACAGAATGCCAAATGTGGTAGAGTTAAGAAACACTATTGCTGAAAAACTTACTTCAGAAAATAAATATTGTTTCTAAATTTCTGATAAATCTATTTTAAAAAAGGCCGTCAAATTTAGACGGTCTTTTTTTATTCCTTAATTTTAAAACTATTCCAATTAAAAATTTTAGAATAGACTTGAATAAATAGGTATGAACAACCAAATGAGATTGTTATTTTTAAGTTTCAGCATATTTTTGCTTCCACTTTCGGTTCTTGCATTTCAACAAGATTCTATAAGTACTGATAATACGCTTCCTTCTGAAGAGAAAATAGATGAACAAAACCAGTCTAACTATCTTCCAAATAGCTTAAAAGATTATAATGTAGCTTATTACCAGCTCACAAGGTTAAATAATCCTTTAGGCTTACCGCCTAATAAATTTAACTTACAAACACCACAGGCTACCCTGGAGCACTTCGTGATTAGTTGTAGGAATAAAAATTTTAAAGAAGCCGCCTATGCTTTAAACTTCAATTTGTTTCCTGATAATATTACTGAAGAAGAGGCGATTAATGTTGCGCAAAAATTATATTTTGTGATGGATCAACGGGTGGCGATTAATTGGGATGGGCTATCAGACCGTCCAGATGGCCAGGTAGATATAAGAACCACTACCAACCAGGCGGTAGCGGGAAAACCAAGAAGAAGTGTGGTTTTTGGTGAAGCTCAAATTGAAACCCGTGATATAATTTTTAGGTTACAAAGAGTAAAATACCAGGATTATGGAGCTTTTTGGTTAATTTCTGCAAATACCGTAGAGAATACAGAAGAGTTATATCAGGTTTATGGTCCAACATTCTTAGACCGGTATATGCCTACCTGGTCGCAGGCAAAAATAGGCACAGTTCCTTTATGGAAACCGGTTTTAACATTTTTGCTTCTAATAGTGTCTTACATTCTGGGAAAAGTAGTTATTCTATTAATTAGAAGAATTGCCCAATCATTTGATAGACCAATAATTATGGCTTTATCTAAAAAATTGGGTGTTCCGGCTGCCTTAGCTACTGGAGTGCTTTTTTTCTATATTAGTCTCAACGAACTTATCTCTTATTCCGGTGCTTACTCAAGTACCATCTATGCTATTTTACTGGCAATTGTAATTGCATCGGGCACCTGGTTTTTTATGCGCATCTTAGATTTTGCCATGCGTTATGTTGCCGAGCATAAAATTGGTGATGTTACTTCAGAAAACAGTCACGAATCTCGTCAACTTTTTACGTATTTATCGGTTGCCCGGAGAATTCTAACCTTTACCGTGGTGATTATTGGTACTTCTATTATCCTTTCTCAATTCAGGTCTATGGAAAAACTCGGGGTTTCCATGCTGGCTTCTGCAGGATTGGCTACAATAATCTTAGGTATTGCAGCGCAAAGTACTTTGGGAAATATTATTGCCGGAGTTCAAATTGCGCTTACAAAACCGGCAAGAATTGGTGATACTGTTCTTATTGAAGGTCGTTGGGGTTATGTTGAAGATATTCGCTTTACCTATATGATCGTAAGAACCTGGGATCTTAGGAGATTAATTGTTCCCTTAAAAACTGTAATTTCTGATACCTTCGAAAACCTCTCTATTACCAGCCCGCATTCTTTAAATGAAATTGAACTTTACGTAGATTACCGGGTAGATGTAGATAAACTTAGGGCCAAATTTAAAGAGCTGCTGGAAGCTTCAGAAGATTGGGACGAAGAACATCCGCCAATCATTCAGGTAACAGAAATGACCGAAAAATCTTTAAAAGTACGAGCTATTTGCAGCGCCAGTACAGCAGTTATTGCCTGGGATCTTCATTGTAGATTAAGAGAGCAAATGGTGGCTTATATAAAAGAATTAGAAGAAGGTATTTATTTTACGCGCTCCAGGGTAGAATTAAAGGAATCTCATTTTAATTCCAAAAAAATCAAAAAGTCGGATAAATAATTAATTTATGACCTCAGATCCTTTATTGTTCAGATATATTCTTGCTGGCGTAATTACACTTCTTATAAGCTTTTTTATAGCTTTTTATATCCTAAAAAAAATAGGCAAGGATCCAAAAAACATCTTGCCGGGGAACTTCGCACAAAGGGTTTGGATTCCACTTTTAATCTTTCTGGCTGCGCTAATTTTAAAAGTAGCGCTGCTAAGTAAGATCTTTATATATGAATATACTTATAACATTCTTCAACCCATTAGTACGCTAGGGCTAATCCTCAGCGCCACCTGGTTAATTATTATCACGCTTAAGATTTTAAAAAACCGAATGCTGAAAAAGTATGATGTAAATACTTCAGATAATTTAAAGGCCAGGAAAATCTATACTCAGTTCAATATCCTGGAAAATATTATCATTTTTATCATTATAATTCTTGCGATAGGCATTGCTTTAATGAGTTTTGAAAGTATACGTTCTGTAGGGGTTAGTGTGTTGACTTCAGCAGGGATTGCAGGAATTATTATAGGATTTTCGGCTCAAAAAGCTATTGGGACTTTACTTGCCGGAATTCAAATTGCCTTTACTCAACCTATAAGACTGCAAGATGCCGTTATTGTTGAAGGCGAATGGGGCTGGATCGAAGAAATTACGCTCACTTATGTGGTAATAAAAGTATGGGACAAAAGGAGACTCGTAGTGCCGTCTACTTATTTTATTGAAACTCCTTTTCAAAACTGGACTAAAAATTCTGCCGATCTTTTGGGAACGGTTTTTCTCTATACAGATTACACCGTGCCGGTAGATAAGATCAGGGAAGAACTGGACAGACTGCTTGAAATTACTCCACTTTGGGATAAACAGGCTAAAGTAGTACAGGTTACCGATGCAACTGATAGGTCTATGGAAATAAGGATTTTGGTGAGCGCCAAAGATTCCCCTACCGCTTTTGATCTACGCGTATTTATTAGGGAGAAACTCATAGATTTTCTCAAAGAGAATTATCCGGAGAGTCTCCCTAAAAGTCGCGTTACGATCAATGAATCGAAAACTTAGAATTCGCTAAGCCAGCTTTCTTCAGAAGATGTTCCTATACTAAAATTAGCAGCGGTTTCTATTAAGGCTAAATGCGAATATGCCTGCGGAAAATTACCCAGTAATCTCTTGGTTTCAAAGTCAATATCTTCACTAAACAATCCTAAATGATTGCTATAAGAAAGCAATTGATCGAACATTTTCCTGGCTTTCTTCTTCTCTCCTATTTTAAAAAGACTGTCTATTAACCAAAAAGTACAAATAGTAAAAGAAGATGTTGGTTCGCCAAAATCATCTTTATTCTTATAACGATACATTAGCCCGTCTTTGCACAATTCCCTTTCAGTTGCCTGAACGGTGCTCACAAACCTTGGGTCCTTAGCCTCAATAAATCCATATTGCTCCATCAGCAAAGTGGAAGCATCTAAATCTTTAGAACCGTATGATTGAGTATAGGCCTGTACTTCTTCATTCCAACCATTTTTATAAATGTCATTGTAAATTTCGGCACGTAAAGATTTCCAATGCGTATCGTTAATACCCATTCTTAAAACCTCTCCAATCTTAATTGCACGGTCTATGGCCACCCAGCATAATAGTTTTGAAAATACAAAGTGACGGTCTTCGGTACGTAATTCCCAAATTCCCTTATCAGGCTTTTGCCAGTTTTCTTCAACAATACTCACTATTCCGCGCACTACCGTCCAAAGTTCTTCAGAATTCTCTAAAGAGGTTTCAAATTGATTGAATTGCTGATAGATCACCTCCATCAAAATTCCGTAGATATCATTTTGCTTCTGAATATATGCAGCGTTCCCGGTTCTTACCGGATGCGAATCTTTGTAACCAGATAAATGATCTAAAATATGTTCGGTAAGTTCTTTTTCCCCATTAATACCGTACATAATCTGGATTTTTTCATCCTTGTCAGGTATAATATCTATAATAAACTGAAGAAAATCTTTAGCCGATTTTATATGGCCAAGGCCTGCCATTACTTTAATTACCATAGAGGCATCTCGAATCCAGCAGAAACGATAATCCCAGTTTCTTTCTTCTCCAATAGTTTCGGGCAACGAAGTGGTAGCTGCGGCTAAAACTGCCCCAGATTTTTTATAACTAAGGCACTTTAACACCAAAGCACTCCGCATTATTTCATTTTCATAATGGGTATAACGGGTAGTTTTCGCGCTCCAATTCATCCAATAGGTCTTGGTGCGCTGAAATTTTAAATAAGAACGATCTAAAGATTGCGTAATAAGCTTTTCGTGATAACCAACCAGGCAATAAGCGTTGCCGGTTAATTCGATTTCATTTTGCTCCAAAATATCGTTTAGGTCTAAACTGGAGTAAAAGAAAAGGGAATCGTATTTACCTTCTTTGGTATAGCTTTTAATATAATTTCCTTTATGATCGTTGTATGTTTTCTCACGAGAAAAATCTAAACGAGGATCGTATTTTATTTTGAATTTAGGCTTACCACTAATTAAACGGATAAATCTAACCACATCTGGTGGTGCGTAATAAGATCCGTCTTCTCGTGGATAACGTGGCATAAAGTCTATAACCTGAAAAGAATTTTCGCCGTCAGTAAATTCAGTATTCAAAATATTGGTTTCCCACAGATATTCCTGGGTAATTTTATAGGAATCGTCTACAATAAACTCAAAACTTCCGCCTTGTTTTTCATCCAGGAGCTTTGCAAAAACAGCTGATGAAGCAAAATTTGGCAAACAACACCAATCTAGTGAACCGGTTTTTGATATTAAAGCAGCACTCTTACAATTTCCTATGATTCCGTAATCTAAATTCTCCATATACTCTTAAAATTCTTTAAAAAGACTTGTAGTGTAAAATGATTTTCGGAAATTTAATAAAAATCAATTTCGCAACAACAGCATTCACATATAATTATGAGTAAAACGATAATAATTTCCAACCGATTACCATTACAAATTAGCTTAGAAGATAGCAACCTGGAAGTCACGCCTAGTGTAGGAGGACTTGCAACCGGCTTAAAATCATTCCATAAGGATGGTGATAGTATTTGGATTGGTTGGAGCGGACTTACTGAAGAAGAAATTCCAGAAAATCTATTAGATGATGTTAAAGAAAAAGCCCGTAAAGAAGATTGTGTTGCTGTAAATCTTAGTGAAGAAGAAATTGATGGCTTTTATTATGGATTTAGTAATCGTACCATCTGGCCACTTTTCCATTATTTTATGGAATATACCGAAGCCGATAAAGATCACTGGGAAACCTATAAAAGTGTAAATAGAAAATATGCAGATGAGGTACTAAAACATTATGAAGATGGCGATCACATTTGGGTTCACGATTATCAATTGCTTTTAGTTCCAAATATGATTAGGGAAAAACAACCCGAAGCAATTATCGGATTTTTCAACCACATCCCCTTTCCTTCGTATGAAGTTTTTAGAACATTGCCCTGGCGTGATGAAGTTTTGGAAGGCGTACTCGGTGCCGATCTAATTGGTTTTCATACCTACGATTACGAAAGGCACTTTTTAAGTTCTGTAAGTCGAATCCTGCGTCACCAGGTAAATTTCAATGAAATTACGTTGCCGGAAAGGATTGTAAAGGTAGACTCTTTTCCTATGGGAATAGATTACAACAAGTTTGAAGCTGCCGCTCAAAATCATTTTAAAAATACCGAAGAACAGCGAACAGAATTACAGCGCAGGTTGGATCACCATTCAAATGAAACGCCTGAAGCAAAACTTATTTTAAGTATAGACCGTTTAGATTATACTAAAGGAATCGCCAACCGAATTCGTGCTTTTGAATATTTTCTTGATAACCATCCAGAATTCATTGAAAAAGTAAGATTGGTGATGCTTGCCGTACCATCAAGATCCAACGTTCCACAGTATCAACGATTAAAAAGGGAAATAGATGAACTGGTAGGTAGAATAAACGGTAAGTTCTCTACGGTAAGCTGGACGCCTATCTGGTATTTTTACCGCTCTATGCCCTTTGAAAATTTAATTGACCTCTATACTAGCTGTGATATTGCCCTATTAACACCAATAAGAGATGGAATGAACCTGGTGGCTAAAGAATTTGTAGCCACAAGAATAAATCAAACCGGGGTGCTCATATTAAGCGAAATGGCCGGTGCGGCACACGAAATGAATGAAGCCTTAATTATCAATCCGAATAATTTTGAGCAAATTTCACAAACTTTGATCCAGGCAATAGAAATGCCGATAGAAGAGCAGCAACAACGTAATAAAACGCTTCAGAAGCGATTAAAACGCTATAGCGTAGAAAAATGGGCAAATGATTTCATGAAAGCCCTGCATAATACAAGTCAGGATCGTGATGCATTTAAAGCTACCAGGATTTCCTCAAAAGTTTCAGGAGAGATTCTGGAGAAATTTAAAAATGCGAAAAACAGAATTCTATTTCTTGATTATGATGGAACTCTGGTGAATTTCACTGATAAACCCGAAAAAGCAAAACCAGACCAGGAATTAATTGATTTAGTCCACAAATTAAATCAATCAGAAAATACAGATGTAGTTCTTATTAGCGGTAGAGATAAAGACACCCTTGGTTCCTGGTGGCAGGAAATTCCTGTAGAACTTATTTCTGAACACGGAGTTTGGATGCGCCAAAAAGATAGTGAATGGGAACTTTCTGAAAATGTAAATAACGATTGGATGAGCGCGGTAAGGCCGGTAATTGAAACCTTTGTTGATAGAACGCCAGGTACGTTTATAGAGGATAAGAATTATTCCCTGGCCTGGCATTACAGAAAAGCCGATCCAGAACTTGGGGAAATTAGAGCCAATGAACTTTCTAATGTTTTAAAGGAATTGATCTCCAACCGCGGACTTAGTGTTCTTGAAGGAAATAAAGTACTGGAAATAAAAAGTAGCGGAGTAAATAAAGGAAAAGCTTCTAATAAAAAACTGGTAGGTAAGGATTACGATTTTATTTTTGCTATTGGTGATGACTGGACAGATGAATATATGTTTGAAGAACTCCCTGAAGAGTCTTTCACCGTTAAAGTTGGAATGAAAAAAACCAGTGCCCGCTATTATATAGAAGACACTTCTAAAGTGAGAGATATTCTAAAGGATTTCGCTGAAAATTCTTAAGAGCTGAAATTGTTAAAATCCTTGACATTTTTCAGTAAAGTTTATGCATAACTTAACTCCAAAAATATGGCAGGCACTGCATTATCATCTAATTTTACATTAAACAATATTACGAACCAAAACTAAAAAAACTTAGATCGATGAAATCAGGAAAAATGTTATTAGGATTAATATCAGGAGCAGCTGCTGGAGCAGCATTAGGACTATTATTTGCCCCTAAAAAAGGGAAAGATACAAGGAAGGCGATTTCAGATTCAAGCAATGAAGCTATAGAAGGAACAAAAGGAAAATTCAATGAATTTTCTGATTCTTTAAGTCATAAAGTTGATGCCTTGAAAAACAAAACTAAAGCCAGTCTTTCAAATTCTAAAGCTGACCAAAAAGCTCACGAAGCAAAAGCTGAAATTCATAATATGAAAGCAAGCTAAATTTTAATTAGAATACAATATAAGATCCCGGCATAATTGCCGGGATTTTTTTGTTTAGAACCTTAGCAAAATCGCAATAATTTGTGATATCACAGAAACTTTGGGTATTTTAGAAGCTTAAACCACATTTTTATATGATTAAAAATATATCCACTCTTGCCCTACTCCTTTTTTCAGGATTAATTTTTCAACAAACAAATGCACAAACAGATCAGCGTATCTATAAAATTATCGATAAGGTTTCAGCAGATAGTATTGAAGCCGATATACGCAAACTTGCAGGTTTTGGTACCAGGAATACCTTTAGCGATACAGTATCTGATACCCGGGGAATTGGCGCAGCGCGAAGATGGATAAAATCTGAATTCGATTATCTTTCTAAAAACTGCGATAATTGTCTTGATGTTTTTTATCAAAAAGACTTTGTAACTACAGAAGATGGGGAGCGTATTCCGCACGATGCCTGGGTAGTGAATGTTGTAGCTGTTCAAAAAGGAACCAAATACCCTAACCGGTATATAATTATGAGTGGCGATATAGATTCACGCGCCAGCAACACAATGGATTTTAAAACCGATGCTCCCGGCGCTAACGACAATGCCAGCGGTATGGCCGGTGCTATGGAAGCCGCCAGGGTTTTATCTCAATATGAGTTTGAAAGCAGTATGGTCTATGTTGGACTCTCTGGAGAAGAACAAGGTTTGTTTGGCGGAAAAGGATTGGCCGAATATGCTAAAGAAAACAACTGGGAGATTATTGGAGTTTTAAATAATGATATGATCGGAAATATTGAAGGAGTAGACGGCGTAATTGACAACCGTACTTTCAGAATATTCTCAGAACCGGTTCCACCAAATGAAACCGATAGAGAACGAACTATGCGCAGGTTTTACGGCGGTGAAGTAGACGGTATTTCGCGTCAGCTTGCTCGCTATGTTCATAAAACTACTGAAACCTATATGCCAGAGATGAACCCGATGATGATTTATCGTTTAGATAGGTTTGGTCGTGGTGGGCACCATCGTCCGTTTAACGATCTTGGTTTTGCAGGAATTAGGATTATGGAAGCTCACGAAAATTATAACCGACAACACCAGGATATTCGCACCGAAGATGGTATTGAATATGGCGATGTGGTAGAAGCTGTGAATTTTGATTATGCTGAAAAACTTACCGCGGTAAACGCGATAAACATGGCGAGTCTCGCCTGGGCGCCTCCAGCTCCAAAAAATGTTGAAATAGGTGGAGTTGTAGAACCTTCAGCAAAACTAAGATGGGACAAAGTTGAAGGCGATATTGCCGGTTATAAGATTTATTGGAGAGAAACTACCGAAGCACAATGGCAATATTCCCGTTTTGTAGGAAATGTAAATGAATTTACGCTAGAAGGTATTGTCATAGACAATTACTTTTTTGGTGTTGCAGCAGTAGGAAAAGATGGCCACGAAAGTGTAGTGGTTTTTCCTTCAGGAGTTTTTAGGTAGAACAAAAAATAGCGAATAGAACGAAGAAATATCTATACTCTTCAGCAAAAGATTTAAAAGACTCTGAAATTAAAATTATTCCAGGGTCTTTTTTAATCTACTAAAGAAAGCTGAACACGTTTTTTCTCTTCATCTACCGAGAGTACGGTAACTTCCAATTCCTGATTTAACTTTACCACGGCATTTACATCGCTAATAAATTCATTGGCGAGTTTAGAGATATGTATTAGTCCGCTTTCTTTAATTCCTATATCCACAAAACAGCCAAAATTGGTAATGTTGTTCACTATACCCGGTAGTTTCATGCCCGGTTTAAGATCGCCTATGGTTTTTACAGTAGGATCAAAATTAAAAGGCTTTTTCTTCGCCCTGGGATCGGCACCCGGCTTTTTCAATTCTTCCAGAATATCTTTTAAGCTGGGTAAACCCAGGTCTCCCGATATATAATCTTCAGGATTAATTCTCTCCAGAATTTGTTTGTTCCCAATAAGCGCTTCAGGCTTAAGACCATTATTTTTAGCCATTTTTTCGACTACAAAATAACTTTCAGGATGCACAGCAGAATTATCTAAAGGGTTGTCAGCATTTCTAATTCTTAAAAACCCGGCAGATTGCTCAAAGGCCTTAGCTCCAAGTCTAGGCACTTTCAATAATTCTTTTCGGCTACCAAATCGTTCATTTTCTTTTCTATAATCTAAAATGTTTTGAGCTAATCCCGGCCCTATTCCAGAAACATAAGAAAGTAATTCCTTACTCGCGGTATTTAAATTAACCCCAATTTTATTTACACATCGCATGACCACCACATCTAACTTTTCTTTTAATTTAACCTGGTCTACTTCGTGTTGGTACTGCCCTACTCCTATAGATTTAGGATCTATTTTCACCAATTCCGCAAGCGGATCGCTTAATCTTCTTCCTATGGAAACAGCGCCCCGAACAGTTACATCATAATTAGGAAATTCTTCCCTTGCTATCTTAGAGGCTGAATATACAGATGCACCCGCTTCATTAACCGTAAAAACCGAAACTTCTTTTGGCAGATAAACTTTCTTAATGAATTCCTCCGTTTCCCTGGCAGCAGTTCCGTTTCCTATCGCAATGGCTTGAATCTTATAAGCATTTACCAGGCTTTTAATCTTTGCTGAAGCCGCATCTGTCTTCCGTTGCGGTGGATGTGGAAATATGGCTTCGTTATACAATAAGTTTCCCTGCTCGTCTAAACAAACCACTTTACAACCAGATTTGAAACCCGGGTCTATGGCAAGAATACGTTTGCTGCCCAATGGCGCTTCCATTAACAGTTGCTCCAGGTTAGAAGCAAAAACTGCGATCGCATCTTCATCAGCCTTTTCTTTAGCTTCACTAAGGAATTCGGTAGCAAAAGATTTCTTTAATAACCTGGTAAAGGCATCTTCAATCGAGGCCTTTAGATATTTTATTCCGGAAAAATCCGGATTTTTTATTACTGATTTTTCAATAAGCTGCAATGCTTCATTTTTATCAACTTCCATCTTCACTTTTATAATTCCGAGCTTTTCGGCACGGTGAATAGCCAGAAATCTATGCGATGGAATTCTATTTAGTGATTCTTCCCATTTTTCGAACTGCGCGAATTTTGCGGCCTCAGGATGTTCGTCCTCAGTTTTCACCCACTTTGTACTTAGTTGGGCCTTACGAGCATATAATCTCCTTAGCGAATTTCTAACATAAGTGTTCTCATTTATCCATTCAGCAATAATATGGCCTGCGCCGGTAAAAGCTTCAGCCCTGGTCTTTACTTGTTCAGAAAGAAATTGTTTGGCTGATTGCTCGATATTTTGAGCGTTTTGTGCCATTAAAATTTTGGCAAGGGGCTCTAAACCGACTTGACGAGCGGTATCGGCTTTTGTTTTTCGCTTCTTCTTATAGGGTAAATAAAGATCCTCAACTTCGGTTAAAGTTGTAGCTTTTTCAATTTTTCCAGCTAAAACATCGGTTAATGCATCCTGCTCCTTTATTGATTTAAGAACCGCAGCCTTTCGCTTTTCAAGTTCATTAAAAGTTGTAAGCAATTGCGAAATCTTTTCTACAGCAACTTCATTTAAATTTCCTGTAGCTTCTTTTCGATATCGGGAAATAAAAGGAATTGTAGCATCGGCCTCTAGAAGTGCTATAGTATTTTGTATGCTCTTGGCAGGTAATTGCGCGCGGGATTGTATATAGTCCTGTACTTTCAAATAATGGGATTTCAGATTAAGATATTCTTCGACTTAAATTTCAGCGAATATAGGGTTCAGAATTCTCAAATAATCCCTTCTTCACGTGAATGTTCTATGGCCTTATGGCTATGTTTAAAGTAACAAACGCTAACGCCAAGACTTTCAATGTTTTTTAAAATTGTTGTTATTTCAGATTTCTTCTTTTTACCAGTTTGCCTAATATAAATCGCTTTTAAGCTTTTAGGGAAAATCTTGCAGATACGCTCGTAAATATCGGCGTCCTTTTGGGAATCGTCTCCAATAAGTACATAAGGGATATTTGGGTAGAACGAAATTATATCTTTAATCTTTTCAAATTTATGATCGTGGCTTCCACGGCCGGTAAAGAGAAAATCTGAAATTCCAGTTTTAATTTTTTTTAGTTTTATTACCGCTTTTGGTAATTCGTGTATCTTAGCAAATTCATTTATAAATTCATACAAATTCCATTCGCTGCTGGAAACGTAAAAAAAGCTATTTGAAGCATGCTCTGAATCCTGGCCGGCCCTGCTTAGCTGTTTATAATGTTCAACTACATCTTCAAATATCTTACGCTTATTGATGTTTTTAGAAAGCATCACATATAGCTTTTTAAAGACGCTATTGCTGTGGGAAATTAAAAAAGTATCGTCAATATCTGAAATGATCCCATATTTAGAAGGGTGTGGCTTTAAAAATTCTCCCTTTTCTATCATTCCAAAATCTTTAATATTGCAACTCACTTCATATTCGTGCCAGCCACTTTTTAATTCTTTAGAAAATGGAATAGAAAACCTAAAATAGCCGTCGTCCAAAGTCTTAGTGGTAACCTCAATGTCTTTAAACTTTAACGTGATCTCCCTGTTTTTTAATGGACTAATGCGGAACATGTGAATAATGGCCACTGCATGTTTAAGTCCACTTCTATCCATCCTATACTTATCTGGCGCCCAGGATTTAAACAAATGACCATATACATTAAGTTCCTGGTCATTAACATAACCACGATAAAGTTTTAGATCTAATTTCAAAATTTTAGATTTTTATTGAATTTTTCTAATCCCAAAATAATTAAATTTAAGAACATTTTGAAGCTATATGGAAGAAATACAGAAGGTTTTACTTATTGTAAATCCCATTTCGGGAGGGATTAATAAAGAAAATATCATTCAAAACGTTGAGGCAGAGGTAAAAAAGATTAATGCCGAGTTAACTACTTACAAAACAACGGGTGAAAATGATCGCAAAAAAATTCAAAACCGGGTTGATGAATGTGCTTTTGATCGCATTTTAATAGCCGGTGGCGATGGAACTATAAAACTGGTTGCCGAAGCATTAATGGATGATAAAACTCCAATTGCCATCATCCCGGCTGGTTCGGCAAACGGGCTTGCGCTTAATTTGGGAATCCCCAAAAACCTTAAAGACCAAATAAGCATTGCCCTTGGCAATTCCATTACCCAAATGGATATGCTGGAAATCAATGATGAACTTTGTTTACACATAGGAGACCTTGGACTAAATGCTGAATTGATTAAAAACTACGAACATTCCCGGATTAGAGGAAAAATGGGATACCTTCTTCAAACTATTCCAACCCTCTGGTATAGCAAATATCCTTTTGAATTTGAAGTGAAACTCGAAAATAGAAGTTTTACTAAACAGGGAATTCTTTTAGCATTTGCCAATGCTAAAAAATATGGAACCGGCGCCAACGTGAATCCTAAAGGAAAAATTGATGATGGGGTTTTTGAAATTCTTTTATTTAAAAATTTTGATACGTTGGAGATTCTAAAAACCCTTCGTAACGAAACAGACGTGAACTCTGAATTTGTTGAGATAATTCCTGCTAAAGAAGCCAGGGTTTTCTGTAAAAAACCGGTAGCATTCCAGATTGATGGTGAATATCTCGGAGAAAAAGAAGAGATTTCTGTCAAAATTTCTCCTAAAAAATTACCGATAATGACCTCCAGGTAGCCATAAATTAAATATTTATTAACAAATTCTAAAAAATACCTGGCTTATAAATTAAGAAAGATTTTTGATGCATTTATATTACTGAATTTCAGTATATTAAGCCTGAATTAGGATTTGACAACAGGAATTCTGGTATATCAAAAACCTGAATATTATTAGTTAATGTTAAGCTTTTTATAAACACGAAAACGTTTGCGTTTAAAAGGATTTCTATAATTAGCATAATTTTTTACTAAATTAGGACTTCAACTTAATGGTTTAATTAATCAACTGTAAAATTAAATTTATGAAACATGGATTACTCAAAATTGGTTTGTTTCTAAGTGCTATTTTCTGTTTTGGATTTACCCAGGCACAGGAAACAGTAACGGGAACGGTAACCGATGGGGAAATGCCTCTGCCAGGAGTGAACGTTGTTGTGAAGGGAACTTCTAATGGTACCGTTACAGATTTTGACGGGAACTATTCCTTAAACAATGTTCCAACAGATGGGGTATTGGTATTTAGCTTTGTAGGCTATGCCCAACAAGAAATTCCGGTAAACGGAAGAACAACAATTGATGCAACAATGGCAGAAGATGCCGCTGCATTAAGCGAGGTTGTAGTTATTGGTTATGGAAATGTTGAAAAGCGGGATGCTACCGGAGCAGTATCTACAGTTTCCTCTGAAGACTTTAATCAAGGTGTAATTTCTTCACCTGAAGAATTGATACAGGGAAAAACTGCAGGTTTACAGGTTACGGCATCTAGCGGAGAACCGGGAGCGGGTGTTAACATTCGTATTCGAGGAACAACATCGGTTAGAGGTGGTAACAATCCCTTATTTGTTGTAGATGGCGTGCCTTTGGCCGGAAACGAAGTTTCTGCAGGAGGTGGTGATGTAGGTTTTGGAGAATCGAGCTCGAAAAACCCATTAAACTTCCTTAATCCATCAGATATTGAAAGTATAAGTGTTCTTAAAGATGCTTCGGCAACCGCCATTTATGGTTCCAGAGGAGCCAATGGTGTGGTAATTATTACTACTAAAGATGGTCGTGGAGATCAAGGAAGAATAAATTATAGTACTAATCTTGGTATTGCAACTCCAGCTAATGAATTTGATCTTCTAGATAGAGAGGAGTTTTTAGATGCTGCTGAAAGTTATGGTGGTAACAGAGAAGACCTTGATTTTGGAGGAGATACAAACTGGCAAGATGAAATTACCCGATCAGCATTTTCGCAAATTCATAACCTGTCTTATTCTAACTCATATACTGGCGGAAACTATAGAGTATCTGGGAACTATACAAACCAAAATGGTATTATAGAAAATACATCTATGGAGCGATTAACTGGAAGGCTAAATTTAACTCATAGACTTTTTGATGATAAATTGAGATTAAATCTTCAATCAACAATTGCCAGGGTAAATGATGAACGTGCGGCTATTTCTGATAACGCCGGTGCACAGGGAGATTTATTAGGTACAGCTTACTTTGCCAATCCTACTTATCCATCAGATCCTGAGTTTACACCTGGAGGAGATTTTATAAATCCTCTAGCCTTATTGAAGTATTACCAGGATGAAACTGAAACCGATAGAGTTTTAATTAATTTATCTGCCGATTACAAAATTCTACCGGAACTCAGTGCTAAAGTTGCTCTAGGCTATGATGAGTCTAATTCATATCGTGGGTCAGCTATTTCGGGAGATATTGCGGGTGTAGGTTCTGGTGTCCCAGGAAATGGTAGAGGGAATATTAATGAGATTAATACTACCAATCGTTTAATGGAGATCACATTTAACTATGAAAAAGAATTTGAAAATTCCAAGTTTACAGCACTAGCTGGTTATTCTTTTCAGGATTTTAACCGTTCAGGTGTGAATGTTAGCGGTTTTGGATTCTCTACAGGGGATATGGATGCCATGATAGAAGAACTTCAGGACGGTAGAGATGCCATTGAAGGATCTATAAATGGATCTTATCAACAATATGGCTACACCGGAGATGACGTTTTTGTAAATAGACTCTTTCCAGAAATCACTACGGATAATGTGGCTGGCCCCTCTGGAATTACTACTAGTGCTATTGCAGGAGATACTTTTGACACTACTGATGAATTACAATCGTTCTTTACCAGGTTAAATTATGATCTGGCTGGTAAATATTTGTTCACAGCAACATTAAGAGCTGATGGTTCTACAAGATTTGGCGGAAATAATAAATATGGATATTTCCCATCAGGAGCTTTTGCCTGGCAAATGGGTGATGAAGATTTTATTCCCGAAGCTTTTTCTACTTTAAAGCTTAGATTAGGTTATGGTGTAACCGGTAATCAAGAAATTCCTTATAACCAGTATCAACAACGTGAGAGATGGGCCGGTTTCGGAGTCAACAATGGTGGAGGTATAGATGCACCTGGTACTACTTTGGTTTCATTTGCAAATCCAGATTTACAATGGGAAGAAACAAGTCAAACCAACATTGGTCTTGATTATGGTTTTATGAATGACAGGTTAAGTGGTTCCTTAGATTTCTATTATAAAAATACCACCGACCTTTTGATTCAGATATTTTCCGCTCAACCTTCTCCTCAACCTTTTGTTTTCCAGAATCTAGATGCAAATGTTATCAATAAAGGAATTGAGTTTGCTATTGATTATAATATTATTCAACAGGAAGATTTATTCTGGAACTTCGGCTTCAACATCGCATATAACGACAACATGGTTGAAGATTTCGATGGAGTTATCGATACCGGTGGAATTAGTGGACAGGGATTAACAGGAGCTTTTGCGCAACGTTTAGTTGGAGGGCAACCATTATTCTCCTATTATTTGAGAGAGTTTGCAGGATTTGATGAAACTGGACAGTCTATATATCCGAATGGAGATGTTCAGGAGTTTGTAGGAAAAAGCGCCTTACCAACGACTAACCTTGGTATTTCTACCAGTGTTGAGTATATGAATTGGGATTTATCTGCATTTCTTACAGGGCAATTTGGCCACTACATATATAATAACACTGAGAACGCTTTCTTTACAGCAGGTGCAATTGGAAATGGCAGGAACGTGACCCAAAGTGTAATTGGCAATGGTGAATCTAATCTTAACGCACCCGATGTTTCAACACGCTTCCTTGAAAAAGGAGATTTCTTAAGAATGCAAAACCTTACTTTAGGTTATAATTTTGACATTCAAGAAGAAAGTTTATTCAATTCACTAAGATTATCGTTAACTGGACAAAACCTTTTTGTAATCACAGATTATACAGGTCTTGATCCAGAGGTAGATACTAACAAAGCACTAAACAATGTTCCTTCGGCAGGTATAGATTATACCGCATACCCGAGACCAACAACAGTGACTTTTGGTTTAAATGCATCATTTTAAAAAAGTATTATGAAAAGGAGTATTTTAAAGATAACACTAGCTACTTTAGGAGTTCTAAGTATTGCGTCTTGTACCGATCTTGAACTAGAAGATACCGATTCGGTAACCCGTGAATCTACTGATGGTGGATTCGACGGTGTGAGTAATGTAGAAGGCTCAATAAATAACGCATATAACACTATTCAGGGGCATTTACAAACTCAGGAAAACTTGTATGCTTTACAGGAGGCTACATCAGATGAACTATTAATTCCAACCCGCGGAACAGACTGGGGAGATAATGGTGTATGGAGAACACTACATCAACATAATTGGGATGCAACCCATCCCTTCATTTTAAATACCTGGAATAATTTTAATTCAAGTGTATTTTCACTAACTGAAATTATTGAGACCTCAGATGCAAGTGCAGCCCAAGTTGCAGAAGCAAAGGTTCTTAGAGCTTTTAGCATGTATTGGATCATAGATTTGTTCGGACAGGTTCCATTTAGAGGTGTAAATGAAGGACCAGATGTAAACCCAATGGTGATGTCTCGCTCGGAAGCCTTTAATTTTGCAATGAAAGATCTTCAGGAAGCCTTACCAGAACTGCCATCAAATGGTCCTGGAGCAAACACTAATCGAGCTTCTAAAGCTTTAGCTAATTTTTTATTAGCTAAAATGTACCTTAATAAGCATATTTATCTAGGTACAGGAAGTCCGGCTACTGAGGATATGAATCAGGTGATAGACCATGTTGATGCAATTTCAGCAGATGGGTT
The DNA here is from genome assembly GCF_002900095.1 of Salegentibacter mishustinae. Classification (NCBI taxonomy): domain Bacteria; kingdom Pseudomonadati; phylum Bacteroidota; class Flavobacteriia; order Flavobacteriales; family Flavobacteriaceae; genus Salegentibacter; species Salegentibacter mishustinae. Next base: position 145,671 of record NZ_LLKN01000003.1, read on the forward strand.
CGCCCTTCAAAGTGGGTTCTTTCAAATTTTTGAGCCAGATGTAGATGTATCTGACACCGAAATAATTTTCAGAACTAACTATGGTGCAGATGCCAGAATGTGGAGTACGTTGCATTATAATCAAGGTACACCAGGACAGCCGCCAGGAGGTTGGAACGGTTTTACAACTTTGGCCGAATTTTATGATTTATTTGAAGGTGATCCCCAGGTTAATGTACCAGACTCAGGACAGGAGGAACGCAGAGGCTTTGTGCCTACTTCTGGTAACAATGCACAGGCAGGTGATTTAGATGAAGATGGAGATGGTTTTGAAGATGGTTCTTATATCGGCTACGGTTTTCTTATAAACCAACAATATGATTTAGATGGTTCTGAATTGACAGATAGAACGGGTAATCCTTTAGCGTTTACCAAAGAACTTCCAGCACTTGTTGGTAACAACGAAAGAACAGGAATAAGGTTATTAAAGTATCACCCTTCTGATGGTGCTTATCCTGGAAATTTAATCGTATTCCGATATGCTGACGCTCATCTTATGAAGGCTGAAGCTATTCACAGAGGTGGCACATCAGGCGAATCAGCTATAGGATTGATCAACGAATTACGTGAACTAAGGGAAGCAACTCCCTTGGCTAGCATAACCGATCAAGATATATTAGATGAGCGAGGACGTGAATTATATATGGAGTTTACACGACGCCAGGATCAAATTAGATTCGGTACTTATACCAGTACGTGGTCGTTTAAGGATAATACAGAAGCCTTTAGAGTTCTATTTCCAATACCATCAACGGCACTTACTTCTAATCCTAACTTAGTACAGAACGAAGGTTATTAATAACTTGAATTAGTTTTATAAAAGAGGCTATTAATGCATTGCATTATTAGTCTCTTTTCTTTTTATATACCTAAACTATTCTTAAAATTTGCTTAAATTGCTAGGCGATAAGCCCATATCAAAATATGCATTAGCTTAATGAAATTAAACCTCCACTTCCCTACTTCTTCAGCTTTCATTTTAATACTTATTAACTTGTTTTTTATCTCCTGTACAAACGATAAGCAGGAAAAAGAACTACAGGACAAAGAAGTAAATAAAGATGCCTTATTTGTAAAAATGCACTCTGAAGAAACAGGAATAGAATTTGAAAATACTATTACCAATACTAAAGAATTCAACATCTTTAGGTATCGAAATTTCTATAATGGTGCCGGTGTAGGTATTGGTGATATCAATAATGATGGACTACCGGATATTTACTTAACCTCAAATCTTGGTAAAAATAAACTTTACCTGAATAAAGGTGATTTTCAATTTGAAGATATCACGCTTAGTTCAGGCACATCAGGAACAAAAAACTGGAGCACCGGAGTTAGCTTCGTAGACATTAACCACGACGGATTTCTAGATATCTATGTTAGCAATGCCGGAAATATTGAAGGGGCAGATCGTAAAAATGAACTTTTTATAAATAATGGAGATCTTACATTCACTGAAGACGCCGCTTCTTATAATTTAGATGAAAACGGATTTACCACCCACGCCGCGTTTTTTGATTATGACGGGGATGGCGATCTTGATGTATACATCCTCAACAATAGCTTTATCCCGGTTTCCAGCCTTAGTTTTAATAATAAACGTGATCTTAGAAGTGAAGACTGGGACCTACCGGAAATTTTTAAAGGCGGTGGTGATAAATTACTACGTAATGATGACGAGAAATTTACCGATGTTAGTGAAGAAGCAGGAATTTACGGAAGCTTAATAGGTTTTGGGCTCGGAGTTACCGTAGGTGATGTAAATAACGATCAATTACCCGATCTTTATATTTCGAATGATTTTTATGAGCGGGATTACCTTTATATAAATAACGGCGATGGCACTTTTAATGAAGACATTAAAAACCGGGTTTCACACCTTAGTCTTTCTTCTATGGGTGCAGATATGGCCGACATTAACAACGATGCTCAACCAGAGATCTTTGTGACCGATATGCTTCCGGAAAGCGATAAACGACTTAAAGAAACTACAGATTTTGAGCGATTTGACATCTATAAACTTAAAGAAAGTAGGGATTTCTATCACCAGTTTATGCAGAACACCTTACAGCTAAATACCGGAGAAAATTCGTTCTCTGAAATCGCATTTCAAAGCGGTGTAGCACAAACAGACTGGAGTTGGGGCGCCCTACTTTTTGATATGGATAATGACGGCTTCAAAGATATTTATGTGAGTAACGGTATCTACCACGACCTTACTAACCAGGATTTTATGGATTTCTTTGCTAACGATATTCTTCAGGAAATGGTTCTTACCGGTAAGAAAAAAGAATTTGATTCCATTCTAAGTGAAATGCCCAGCAATCCTATTCCCAATTATGCTTTTCAGAATAAACAAGATCTAACATTTGATGATAAAACTAAAGATTGGGGTCTACAGGAACCCAGCTTCTCTAACGGCTCAGCCTATGCCGACCTTGATAATGATGGCGATCTCGACCTCGTGGTAAACAATGTAAACCAGGAAATCTTTATTTACAAAAATAGATCTTCAGAAAAATTGGGGAATAGTTATTTAAAATTAAAACTTCGAGGGAAAGATAAAAACACGTTTGCCATTGGCAGTAAGGCACTACTCTACCTCAATAATCAAGTCATTTCCCAGGAATTGATTCCTACGAGAGGTTTTCAGTCTTCAATAGATTACAGCTTAACATTTGGCCTGGGAAAAGCAGAAAAAATAGATTCCCTCAGGATTATCTGGCCAGATAGATCAACCCAGCTTGTTGAAAATCCTAAGATCAATACAACCTTAGAGTTTAATCAGGCTGAAGCTAATTCAACCTATAAGCCACAAAAAAATAATATAAAACCTGTATTTTCTGAAGTAAACGCAAACTTTAAAGCACACACAGAGAATAACTATATAGATTACGATTACGAAGGGCTTATCTCAAAAATGTTGTCCCGGGAAGGTCCTGCATTAGCTGTGGCAGATGTTAACGGAGATGGAAACGAAGACTTATACTTAGGAGGCGCAAAAGGCCAGGCTGGCGTTCTTTATTTACAGGATAATTCTGGAAACTTCAGCGAAAAAAGTCTCAAAATTTTTACCTCAAATAAAAATTTTGAAGACACCTATGCCGTTTTTGCTGATGTAAATGGCGACAATAAACCAGACTTAATAGTAGGTTCAGGCGGGAATGAAGCAAACGCAGATAAAGAAGTATTTCGTAATAGAATTTATATAAATCAGGGAAATGGTAATTTTAGAACTTCAGAATACCAGCTGCCTAATTCCGCTCAAAATACTTCTGTAATCGCGCCTTATGATTTTGATGATGACGGCGATACCGATCTATTTATAGGAACCAGAAGTGTTCCGGGAATTTTTGGAATTAACCCAAAACATCTATTATTAGAAAATGATGGAAAAGGAAGTTTTAAAGATGTGACCGACGGGAAAGCTTATATTCTTAACGATCTGGGAATGATCACCGATGCCGCCTGGAGCGACACCAACAAGGATGATAAAAAAGATCTCGTGCTAACGGGCGACTGGATGGCGCCTAAAATTCTTTTAAACAATGGAAGTTCCTTTAAACTGGCAAATAATAATCTAGACGAAATTTCCGGAGCCTGGACAGCACTTTCAGTTTTCGATATAAACAAAGATGAAAACCCTGATTTTATTTTAGGAAATCGAGGTACTAACTCGTTTTATCAAACTTCATCCGAAAACCCGGTTAAAGTTTATATTAACGATTTTGACAATAATGGCACAATAGAGCAAATTTTCACCAGAAATATTGATGGCAAGGATGTTCCTATTCATTTAAGACGGGAATTGGCCGGACAAATATCCGCAATCAAAAAGCAGAATTTAAAATTTTCAGAATATGCCACAAAATCTATTCAAGAGCTCTTTTCTACTGAGTTTGTTGAAAATTCCATCGTAAAAGAAATAACAACATTTAAAAGTCTATTAGCCTTAAGTGATTCTAAAGGAAATTATGAGTTTAAAGAACTTCCCGCTGAAGCACAATTTTCCAGCATTCACGCGATTGAACATTTAATCACTAAAGATGAAAATAACTATTTCCTGCTCGCCGGAAACGATTATGACTTAAAACCTCAATTTTCCCGTTTAGACGCAAACAAGGGACTTCTGCTTAAAGTTGACAACAAGGGGGATATGGAAATCATTCCAGCAGAAAAATCGGGATTTTCAATTGATGGCGAAGTAAAGTATATCCGGAAAATTTCAAATAAAAATGGAGAAATTTTCATTCTGGTAGCCATAAATAATCAGGAACCAAAAATCTTTAAGTTCGATGAAAAAGCTCTTTAACCTGATATTTTTAATGATCTTTTTCGCTTCCTGTGAAAAAGAAAAAACACGGGAGGATTTTCTCTTTGAAAAACTTCCGGCAGAAACTACAGGCTTAAATTTTAGCAACGAGCTTACAGAAACCAATGCGCTTAATATTTTAGATTATTTGTACTACTACAATGGCGGTGGTGTTGCCGTTGGAGATGTTGATAACAATGGGTTACCCGATATTTACCTTACCGGAAACCAGGTGAAAAACAAGCTTTTTCTCAATAAGGGAAATATGCAATTTGAAGATCTTACGGAAAAGGCTGGCGTGGCAGGAAGATCAGACTGGAATACCGGTGTGGTTATGGCCGATGTGAATGCCGATGGTTTTCTGGATATCTATGTATGTGCCGTGTCTGGAATCAACGGTTTAAACGGAAAAAATGAATTGTTCATCAATAACGGCGATGGTACATTTACTGAAAAAGCCGAAGAGTTCGGACTAGATTTTCAGAATTATTCTTCTACCGCTGCTTTTTTCGATTTTGATAACGATGGCGATTTAGATATGTACCTCCTAAACCACGCCGTACACACCGTAAATACTTATGGCCCGGCTGATATTCGGAATAAACGCATTGCAGAAAGTGGCGATAAATTGTTAAGAAATGACGACGGAAAATTTACAGATATAAGCGAAGAAGCCGGCGTTTATGGAGGTGCAAATGGTTATGGTCTTGGCCTGGCTACCGCCGATTTTAATAATGATGGCTTTACCGATATTTATGTAAGTAACGATTTTCACGAAGACGACTATTACTATTTAAATAACGGCGACGGTACCTTTACCGAAACGCTAAAATCTAAATTTGGGCATGTGAGTCGGTTTTCTATGGGAAATGATGCGGCCGATGTGAATAATGATGGTTTTATAGATATGATGACGCTGGATATGCTTCCTGAAGATGAAAAAGTTTTAAAAGCATCTGTAGGTGACGATCCCCGAGACCTGGATAAACTGAAAACCGAAGAACTTGGGTATCATAACCAGTATACCAGGAATATGCTTCATATTAACCAACGGGGAGAATATTTTCAGGAAACCGGACTTCTAAATGGCGTAGCGGCAACAGATTGGAGTTGGGCTCCCCTATTCGCCGATTTTGATCAGGATGGGTTTCAGGATCTTTTTATCGCAACCGGAATTCCAAAACGCCCTAACGACCTGGATTATATTAAATACGTTTCCAGTAACCAGATCCGGAATAAAATAAATAATACTCGCCTGGTAGATAACGAAGCCCTTGATAGAATGCCTTCTGGAAAGGTGCATAATTATGTTTTTAAAGGTTCTGAAAGTCTTGATTTTAAAGATCAATCGGGCAAATGGATTGCACGCGATTCTGTGATCTCTACGGGAATCGCTTATGCCGATCTAGACAATGACGGAGATTTGGATATTGTGAGTAATAATATTGATGCTAATGCGAGTATTTACGAAAATCAATCTGATTCCACTTCGGCTTACTTACAATTATCATTTAAGCTAATTAATAAAAATACATTCGGGATTGGCACAAAAGTAATTGCCTGGCAGGATGGCAAAATGCAAACCCGTCAACTCTATAATTCTAAGGGATTTCAATCTTCTTCACAACCTATTATTCATTTCGGATTTAAGAAGAATAAGAAACTAGATTCCCTGTTAATTATTTGGCCAGACAATACTTTTCAGAAACAAACAGGAGTTGTTTTAAATCAGCATTTAAAAATTAGCCCAAATCAGAATCTTGAGAAAATTGATTATAAAAGACTTTTTCCTGCTCCAAAACCCTGGTTTGAAAAAATAGATTCTTTACCGGGTATCAATTTCAATCACCGGGAAAACAGGTATACCGACTTTGATCGCCAAAAATTGATTCCTTATCAAATTTCAGATCGAGGCCCAGCGGTTGCAGTTGGAGATTTAAATGCTGATGGCCTGGAGGATATTTACTTCGGAAATTCAAAATTTGAACCGGCAGAAATCTATTTTCAACAAAAGAATTTCTTTAAAAAACAGGATCTAAAATTATTAAAAGCAGATGAAAAAACTGAAAATACCTCTGCAGTTATTGCGAATTTCAATAATGATAGCGGCAATGAACTTTTTGTTACTTCGGGCGGTGGTGAATTTTATGGCGAGGCGGATGCTTTACTGGATAGACTTTATGCATTTGAAAAGGCGGAACTAACGGCTAAAGAATTGCCTGAATATTTCGAAAATACTTCAGTAGCGAAATTAAGTGATATTGATGGTGATGGGGATCTAGACATTTTTGTAGGCGGAGCGGCAGTTTCTAACGATTTTGGAAAACTTCCATCCTCCTATTTGCTTATTAATGAAGACGGAAATTTTAAGATTCAGAAGAATGCAGAATTAGAAAACTTAGGAATGGTAACTAACGCTATTTGGACCGATTTTGATAAAGATGGCCGGGAAGATCTTATCGTAATTGGCGAATGGATGTCACCTCAATTTTTCAGAAATAATAAGGGAAAATTAGAGAATATTTCAGGAAAAATACTGGATAAAAAACTAAATGGCCTTTGGCAAAGCATCGTTCCGTTTGATATAAATAATGACGGTGAAATGGATTATTTGCTGGGAAATTGGGGACTGAACACAAAATTCGCTGCCTCAGCAGAGTTTCCGCTAAAAATGTTTTATTCAGATTTCGACAATAACGGAAGCACAGAAACAATTGTAGCTTATGCAAAAAATAAAAAATATTATCCTGCAAACGGGCTTGATGAACTTGTGGGACAACTTTCTTATTTACGCAAGAAATTCCCGGCTTATAAGGATTTTGCCGGAAAATCTATTGAAAATATTTTCGATAAAGAAGTTTTAGAAAAAGCTAAAGTACTGGAAGTACACACAATGGCTTCCGGATATTTGCTAAATAAGGATGGAAAGTTTACTTTTAGGGCGTTTAAAAATGCCTTACAGGTTGCACCTATTTTGGCATTTTTAAAAGCAGATTTTGATAAAGATAATCAGGAAGAAGTATTGGTAGCGGGGAATTATTTTGGAGTAACACCTTATCACGGCAGATTTGATGCCCTGGCAGGAAACATTATTACAAATAAAGGCGAAATTCTGGAGGGCGTTGAAATTGGCTTAAATTTGACGCAAAAAAGTGTAAGAAACTTAGACATTGTATCTTTCAGGGGCAATGATTATCTTATGGTAAGCCTAAATAACGGCAAACCAGAATTCTATAAATTAAAGGATTAAATGAAGAAATTACTTTATATAATTATTTGTACTGTTGTCTTCAGTTCCTGTACTAAGGAAGAAAAACCTATTATAATTTCTGCTGAAAATTATCATCAAACCGTTGATAAGATCACAGATATTATGGTACATGATATTTTTTCACCTCCGGTAGCCAGCCGAATATATGCTTATTCCAATCTGGCCGCCTACCAAATTATAAGGCAGGAGAATAAAGATTTAATTGATCTAACTTCAAATTTCGAAGAACTACAACCAATTCCAAAAGCTGATTCTATCACTAAGGTAAACCTTAAGCTTGCAGCACTGGTTGCCCAAATGGAGATAGGAAAAAAATTGATCTTTTCTGAAGAATTACTTACCTCCTACCGTGACAGTCTTTATACTTCCTGGAAAAAAACCAATGAGGAAGAATTCAATACCTCAAAAGAATACGGATTGGAAGTTGCGCAGCATCTTTCGAAATGGATAGATAAAGATAATTATAAAGAAACGCGTACTATGCCTAAATACTCTGTGTATAGTGACGACCCGGGACGCTGGCAACCTACGCCGCCTTCCTATATGGATGGAATTGAGCCACACTGGCCAAAAATTAGACCTTTTACACTAGATTCTGCTTCCCAATTTAAACCGGCACCTCACCCCGAATTCTCCCTTGAAGAAGGCACTGCATTTTATGATGAACTTATTGAAGTTTATGAAATAAACAAAAAAATGGAGGAAGAAGGAGATGAAGCTGAAGAAGTTAAAATTGCTCAGTTTTGGGATTGCAATCCTTATGTCTCTACTCAACGTGGTCATCTAATGTTTGCCACAAAAAAGATAACTCCCGGAGGCCACTGGATGGGTATTTGCAAAATAGCCTCAAAAAAAGCCGATCTTGATTTCGCTCAAAGTTCTTACGCATACACGGCCACGGCCATCGCCCTTGCGGACGGATTTATAAGTTGCTGGGAGGAAAAATACAGTAGTAACTTGGTAAGACCTGAAACCTTGATTAATAAGTACGTAGATGAAAATTGGAAACCCGTTTTACAAACTCCGCCATTCCCGGAATATTCCAGCGGGCATTCAGTTGTATCAGGTGCAGCTTCTATAGTGCTTACCAAAATTTTTGGAGAAGAATTTAGTTTTGAAGACGATACTGAAGTAAAATATGGGTTACCGGTAAGATCTTTTAAATCTTTCTCTCACGCTGCCAGCGAGGCTGCTGTAAGTAGGTTGTATGGCGGTATACATTACCGTGCTGCTATAGAAAATGGCCTTGTTCAAGGGAAAAATCTGGGCAACCACGTGGTAAAAGACCTCAACCTACAACCCCTCACCTACTAAGTAAATGTCAAAAAAAAATTGGCTGTTCATCCTTATAGGTATACTTGTGCTTTTTTTGCTCTGGTATTTTGCAATTAAGGATAGGGATTATGCAATTCATTTTGAAACTAAAGCAATTCCAGGCGAAATAGCCTATAGGTTGGATGTACCTCGATTTAATGATTTGGAGATTAAGAACACAGCGATTAAAGCTGACTTTTCTAATGTAGTACAAGACGCAAAATTAGGTGATGAATCCTACGACCTTAATTGGGTTATTAGCAAAAAGAATGATTCTGTTTATAAGGTAAAAGTCAATATTAAGAATCAAGACCATTCCCTAAAAGATCGTTTTTTATTGCTAATGGAGCAAAACGATTTCCAAAAGGAAATGAAAGAAGAAATTCAGTTTTTTAAAGAAGCACTCAATGCCCATCGCGAACTATATTCTGTAAAAATCAAAGGAAAAACCTCTTCTCCTGAAAATATTTGTGCTTGTATTGATGCTAAAAGTAGCGTTGAGCAGAAAGCCTTTGAGATGATGAAAACTATAGATATATTATCTGGTTATATTCTTAACAATAAATTAGAAACCCGCGGCAGGCCCAGGATACTAATTGACTCCTGGGATCAAACCACTAAACAAATCAGTTTTAATTTTTGTTTTCCTATCGCTAAAATGGAAACATATCCGGCACATCCCATTATTAAGATCAAAAATATCCCTGCGGAAAAAACCTTAAAAGCCAGTTTTTACGGAAATTATATGTTTTCCCATTATGCCTGGTTGCATTTAATAGATTATGCTGAAAAAAATAATATTGCAGTGAAAATGGAGAATATCCTGGAGGTTTTTCAGAATAATCCCCAAATGGGAGGAGATGAATCGCAATGGCAGGCAGACATATACCTTCCTATTGCCGAATAAGAACACAAAGAAAAGGTACGCTAAACTCTGATTTTAAAAAAGCAAAAAGCCCTCAAAGAATGAAACTGTGAGGGCTTAATTATTCGTAATGAGATTTAAGTTTTAAATAATGATTAAAGAGACATAGCTTTACCTCCGCCCAATTCGTCTAATGGTCCGCAAGGGATATACTCACCGGGAACCGGATCGTACCACATAACATTTTCACCAATTTCTTCACTGGTTTTATAAGCCCATATTCCCATATTACGTACTTCCTGCAAATATGCCAGGGAACCTGCATCTGCGTCTAAAGTAACTTTTAAATCCCTATCCTGTGGATCTTGAGTTTCGGTATTTCGCTTTGCAATCTCATCCATTTCAGCAGGAGAAGCCTTTAGGTATTTAGCCACCATTTGTTCATATTCCTCAGGACTTCCTTCTCCCTCTTCTTTATCAAATTCATTCTTAAATGCTCTTGAAAATGCATCTGCAGATTGTTTGAACTTTTCCTGTCTTTCCTTAGAAGCTACTTCTTGAATGTAGGAATCTATAAATTCTGCAATATTTAGATCTTCGGCTCCGGGAGTTTCAGTTTTTGGAATAATTACCTCTAAAATCTGTTTTAACGCAAAACCATTTGATGCACTTAAAAATGTAGGCTCCCAGTTATAAGTAGGCTCATTTTTACAGCTTTGTAAAAGGTTTAAGGTAGTTGGGCCTACAATAATGGCCCCCGCTCCAAGTCCTATGTTTCTTAATGCCTGTCTTCTGTTCATAACTCTAATTTTAAGCGTTAGATTTTTTGAAATTTTTTGAAGCATGGTCTGCTGCTCTTGCCGTCATAGCCATATAGGTTAAAGATGGATTTTGGCAGCCTGCAGAGGTCATAAAAGCCCCATCAGTTACATAAACATTTTTAACTGCATGCACCTGATTATTACCATTTAAAACCGATGTTTTTGGATCTCTTCCCATTCGGGCGGTTCCCATTTCGTGAATTCCAAGGCCCGGAGCACCAATATCATCATAGCCCTGTACATCTTTAAACCCGCCTTTTTCCAGCATCTCTACTGCCTGTGCTACCATATCTTCTCTCATTTTAAGTTCATTTTCCTTGAACTCTGCATCAAAAGTTACGGTTGGTAAGCCCCATTCATCGGTTTTATTATAATCCAGGGTCATTTTATTTTCGTGGTAAGGTAAGGTCTCTCCAAAGCCCATTAAGCCCATAGTCCAGCCGCCAGGTTTAACAATAGCTTCTTTTAATTCCTTTCCATAAGATGCTTCGGCAATACTTTCACTCCAATCTCCACGACCGGCACCTCCCTGGTAACCATAACCACGAATAAAACCAAGGTTACCGCTTCCGTTTATATTCCTAAATCGGGGTAAATAGATCCCATTAGGTTTTCTTCCTTTATAATATTGATCTTTAAAACCATCATATTTTCCAGAAGCACCAGCTTTAAAGTGGTGGTCCATTACATTATGTCCTAATTCTCCACTATCGTTACCCATTCCGTTTTCAAATCGATCAGATTTTGATTGCATCAGGATACTTGTAGAAGCAATGGCAGAAGCACAAAGGAAAATTACATTAGCTTTAAATTCTATTTTTTCTTTAGTTTCAGCATCAATTATTTTTACTCCGGTAGCCAATTTGGTTTCAGGATCGTAAACTACTTCGTGAACTACTGAATTTGGCCTTAAGGTCATATTACCAGTACGCTCGGCAGCAGGTAATGTAGAAGAATTACTGCTAAAATAGCCTCCGTAAGGACACCCGCGAATACATCTATTTCTAAACTGACAATTTGAACGCCCTTCAAATTTTTTATCGCCTGTAATATGCGCCACACGTCCCGCAGTTAAAACACGTCCGTCCGTAAAATTCTCGGCCATACTTTTTTTAAGGTGATCTTCCACACAATTTAAAGGCATCTGCGGTAGAAACTTCCCATCTGGCAACTGGCTTAAACCAAGATTCTCACCACTTACCCCGATAAAAGATTCTACATAATCATACCACGGAGCAATGTCTCTATAACGAATTGGCCAATCTACACCATGACCATCGGTTTTATTTGCAGTAAAATCCAGATCGCTTAAACGGTAGCTGTGCCTTCCCCACATAATAGATCTTCCGCCTACGTGGTATCCACGCATCCAGTCAAATCTTTTGGTTTCATTATAGGGATGCTTTATATCGTCTACAAACCAATGCGCACTAGCCTTATTCGTAGTATAACCTGTACGGGATTGTTTTTGCTGGCGTTTTTCTTCTTCACGCGTTAATTGTCCTTTGAACTTATAATCCCAGGGATCATCGTTCATGGTAGGATAATCTTCTATATGTTTAACCATACGCCCACGTTCCAGAACGAGGGTTTTAAATCCTTTCTCACTAAGCTCTTTCGCGGCCCAACCGCCGCTAATTCCTGTACCTACGACTATAGCATCATAAGTGTCATTTTCATAATAATTGCTCACTGTCTTGTAGTTAATTAATAATTTAGTTAATCGAATCCTCCCAAATATATAAATTTAAGGTTATAATTTTGCTTCTTTAAAAAAAAGTATACTTTTAAGATTCTAAAAAAATCGGAACATCACATTCTAGCAACTTTTAAATCTATTTTATGAAAATTACACCAACCAGATTTTTTCCCTTTTCACTTCTCCTTTTTTTATTTCTCGGAATTTATTCCTGTAAAGACCAAAAATCAGAAAAAGACAATATTGAAACTGCAGAAGTTGAAACCGAAGCAAATGCGGAGCCTTTCTTTAAACTTTCTCTCGCTCAATGGTCTCTTAATAAACCAATATTTGCAGGTGATTTAGATCCTATGGATTTTGCTGAAAGGGCAAATGAAATGGGTTTTGAAGGAATTGAATATGTTAGTTCTTTTTATGCTGAAAAAATTAAAAAAGCAGAAAATCCGGAAGAAGCTATGCAGAAGGTTCTGGATACTTTAAAAGCTAAAAGTGAAGAGTTTAATGTAGAAAATGTTTTAATTATGGTAGATGGGGAAGGTGAACTAGCCAGCCCTGATAAAGCAGAACGTGAGAAAGCCGTTGAAAATCATAAAAAATGGGTAGATGCTGCCAGTTTTTTGGGAGCTCACTCTATACGCGTAAATCTTTTTGGAAGTGAAGAGCCGGAAGAGTGGAAAACTTCAGCTACCGAAGGTTTAAAAGCTCTTAGTGAATATGCAGCTGAAAAAAATGTAAATGTTCTTGTAGAAAATCACGGTTACCTTTCTTCCAATGCTGAATTACTGGTAGAAGTAATTAAAGATGTAAATATGGAAAATTGTGGTACCCTACCCGACTTTGGAAATTTCTGTCTTAAAAGAGAAGGTGGAGAACGTTGGGAAGCCAAGTGTATTGCGGAGTATCCAAAATACCAGGGAATAGAAGAAATGATGCCTTATGCAAAAGCTGTAAGCGCTAAATCTTATGCTTTTAACGAAGAAGGAGAAGAAACTACATTAGATTATAAAAGAATCCTTAAAATTGTACAGGATGCAGGTTATACCGGTTTTGTGGGTGTAGAATATGAAGGTGAAGATTTATCCCCTGAAGAAGGCATTAAGGCCACCAAAGAACTTTTAATAGAAGTTGGCAGCGAGCTAAACACTAACAATAACTAAGAGAAGCCAGAGTAGATAATGAAAAGTTTAACCAGATTTCAACTATCAACCATGATGTTCCTCGAATTCTTTATTTGGGGCGGATGGTTTGTAACTTTAGGAACATTTTTAGGACAAAATTTAAGTGCCACCGGTGCCCAAACCGGGATGGCCTTTTCTACACAATCCTGGGGAGCAATTATCGCTCCCTTTATTATTGGTCTCATTGCTGACCGCTTTTTTAATGCTGAACGCATTTTAGGGTTTCTTCACCTTGTAGGAGCGGTTTTGCTTTATATGATGTTTCAATCGGAAGATTTTACTAATTTCTATCCTTTCGTTTTAGGCTATATGATTCTTTATATGCCTACCCTGGCATTGGTAAATTCCATTTCCTTTTACCAAATGACAGATCCTTCTAAACAATTTTCCAGCATCAGGGTTTTTGGAACTTTAGGGTGGATTGTTTCTGGAGTGGTAATTAGCCTGGTATTTGGCTGGGATTCTGCTATGGCGAGAGAAGAAGGAATGTTAAAATATACGTTTTTAATGGCTGCCGTTGCTTCTGCAGTTTTAGGTTTATTTAGTTTTACTTTACCTAAAACCCCGCCAAGCAGTAAAGGCGAGAAAGTAACCTTATCTGATATTTTAGGCCTGGAAGCACTTGCTTTACTTAAAGGTAGAAACTTTTTGATGTTCTTTATTTCATCGGTTTTAATTTGTATTCCTTTGGCTTTTTATTACCAAAATGCCAACCCATTTCTTTCTGAAGTGGGAATGAAAGATCCTACTTTTATGATGTCTATAGGGCAAATCTCTGAAGCACTTTTCCTTTTATTACTTCCTTTCTTTTTTAAGAAATTCGGCTTTAAAATTACTTTACTGGCTGGGATGTTAGCCTGGGTACTTCGGTATTTACTATTTGCTTATGGTAATGCAGGCGAGTTAGTTTATATGCTAATCCTTGGAATTGCACTTCATGGAATTTGTTACGACTTTTTCTTTGTTTCCGGGCAAATCTATACCGATTCTAAAGCGGGACCAAAAATTAAAAGTGCGGCTCAGGGCTTAATTACTCTCGCTACTTATGGTGTGGGAATGTTGATTGGTTTCTGGGTAGCAGGACAAATCAGTGACCTTTATTTAAATGCAGATGGTACACACGACTGGCAACAAATATGGATAGTTCCGGCAGGTTTCGCCTTTGTGGTAATGATAATATTTGCTATTTTCTTCAAAAATGAAGATATCGCGAAAAAGGATATTGAAATATAACCAAGCAAAAGATTAAAAATTATGGGTAAAAAGATAAAATTAGGAGTATTAGGCGGCGGCGGTGATTCCCTCATCGGGATCTTACACCGGGTAGCCTCTTCTATGTTTGATAAATTTGAATTTGTTGGTGGGGTTTTTAATCCCGATCACGAAGAGAGTAAAAAATTCGCTCAGGAATTAGGTATTGGAACCGATAGGGTTTATAAAGACCTGGATCATTTAATTGCTGAAGAAGCAAAATTGCCGGAAGATCAGCGCATAAAAGTCGTTTCTATACTTACGCCAAACTTCCTGCATTTTCCTATGGCAAAGCAGCTCCTGGAAAATGGCTTTAATGTCATTTGTGAAAAACCAATGACCACTTCTTACGAAGAAGCCAAAATTCTTGAAGATACTCTCAATAAATCAAAAACCATCTTTGCGGTAACTTATACTTATACCGGTTACCCTATGATTCGCCAAATGAAAGAAATGATCGCTGCAGGCGAGATTGGTGAAATCCAAAAGATAGACGTGCAATATTACCAGGGCTGGATAAATCCTATTATTCACGATAAAGATGAAAGAAACAGTATTTGGCGTCTTGATCCCGAAAAAGGAGGCATCAGTTGTTGTATTGGTGATATTGGTACGCACGCTTTTGATATGATAGAATATGTTTCAGGTCTGGAAGTAAAAGAACTTTTAGCCGATCTAAACTATGTATATTCAGATAATAAGATGGATGTAGATGGTACTGTGCTGCTGCGCTTTTCAGAATATGTAAAAGGAGTACTTAGATCGAGCCAGATCGCTACCGGAGAAGAAAATAATTTTGCGGTAAAGATCTACGGAAAAAAAGCCGGCTTAAAATGGGAGCAGGAAAACCCGAATTACCTTTACAAACTAGAAGACGGGCAACCTATGAAAGTTTTAAAACCCGGGCACGAATATAATTCGGCGCTTTCCTTAGACGGAACAAAATTGCCCCCGGGACATCCAGAGGGTATTTTCGATTCTATGGGAAATATCTACAAAGGAGTTGCTAAAGCAATTAATGGTGAAAAATATCATCCCGCAGAATTCCCTACTATGAAAGATGGAATACGCGGAATGAACTTTATTGAAAAAGTAGTAGACTCTCACGCCAAAGGAAATGTTTGGGTAAAATTAGACGCATAAAATTTTAGTAAAATGAAAACGATAAAAGGACCTGCGGTTTATTTAGCACAATTTATGGATACCAAAGCGCCATTTAATAGTTTGGATGGTTTGTGCAAATGGGCGTCAGATTTAGGCTATAAAGGAATACAAATTCCAACCTGGGAATCGGCTTTAATAGATCTAAAAAAAGCCGGTGAAAATAAAGATTACTGCCAGGAAATTAAAGGAAAAGTAGAGTCGTACGGATTAGTAGTTACTGAGCTTTGTACTCATTTGCAAGGTCAGCTTGTGGCAGTGCATTCGGCTTACGATACTATGTTCGATAATTTCGCGCCTAATGAAGTTAAAGGCAATCCAAAAGCGAGAACTGAATGGGCCGTAGAGCAAATGAAAAGTGCAGCCCGTGCCAGTAGGCATTTTGGCTTAGATGTACACGGTACTTTTAGTGGCTCGCTGCTTTGGCATACCGCACATCCCTGGCCGCAAAGACCGGAGGGTCTTGTAGAAATGGGATTCCAGGAACTCGCAAAACGCTGGACGCCTATTTTAAACGAATTCGATGAACAGGGTGTAGATGTTTGCTACGAAGTGCACCCGGGAGAAGATCTTCATGATGGGGTTACTTTTGAACGTTTCCTGGAAGCAACTAATAATCATAAGCGAGTAAATTTATTGTATGATCCCAGCCACTTCGTGCTGCAACAATTAGACTATATTTCTTATATAGATCACTACCACGAATTCATAAAAATGTTCCACGTAAAAGATGCCGAATTTAATCCTACCGGGAAAAAAGGTTCTTTTGGTGGTTATGGAGACTGGATAGATCGCGCCGGGCGATATAGACATCCCGGAGACGGTCAGGTAGATTTTAAAACTATATTTTCTAAGTTAACCGAATATGGTTGCGATGTTTGGGCAGTTCTGGAATGGGAATGCTGTATTAAATCACCAGACCAGGGAGCCCGCGAAGGCGCACCTTTTATCCAAAGTCATATTATTGAAGCTACCGAAAAGAAATTTGATGATTTTGCTGGAAGTGAAATAGATGAACAAAAACTAAAACGAATCTTAGGAATTAACTAATATATTCAGAGTAAACTACTTCGGTACAAGCTCACGAAACATTATTATTGAAATATATAATTTGATTTCGAAGCAAGCCTCGGAGCATTCAATCTCGATTATCGAGTAAAACCAGCATAGTGCTGGACGTAAGATCACGATTAAATTAATAATTACACGTGATAAATTCCCGCTAAAGGGTAAAAAAGAAAAGTAAATGAAGAAAAATATTTTAATTTTAGTAACTGCTGCAGTAATAGCTTCCGCCTGTAAATCTGATAAAAAAGAAAATAAAGCAGATGAAACCAGTACTGCTCAAGATACTACCGCAATGGCCATTAGCGAAGATAATTGGAACAAACTATTTAACGGCGAAAACCTTGAAGGTTGGAAAGCTTTTAACGCTGATTCAATTTCAGACCAATGGCAGGTAAAAGATAGTGTTATTGCTTTTACTCCGGCTGAAGGTGACCGTGAAGGTACTGAAAACCTTATTTCAGAAAAAACCTATACTAATTTTGAACTTTCCCTGGAGTGGAAAATTTCAGAAGGAGGAAATAGCGGAATTATGTGGGGAGTTCAGGAAAGTGAAGAGTTTTCTGAGCCTTACTTAACCGGGCCTGAAATTCAAATTTTAGATAATAAATTACATCCAGATGCTAAAAACGGTGAAGTTAGACAGGCCGGCGCACTTTACGATATGATGCCGCCAAGCGAAGATAAAACCCGTAATGCCGGAGAATGGAACAAAACAGTAATACGAATTAATCATAAAACCAATAAAGGTTCAGTTCGCTTAAACGGAACTCTAATCAATGAATTCCCGGTTCATGGAGAAGAATGGAGTAAATTGGTAGAAAACTCGAAGTTTAAAGACTGGGAAGATTTCGGGAAAAATAGAGAAGGCCATATTGCATTGCAAGACCACAGTGACGAAGTGTGGTTTAGAAATATTAAAATAAGGGAATTGGAATAAACCTGATTCCTATTTTATAAATAAGCTGATTAAAAATCAGGGGATATCGTCAAAATATTTTCTGATTTTTTAATCGGCTTTTTTGTTTTGGTACTTGCGCTAAACAATTTGTACATTTAATAAAATACCTCGCGGCATGTCCATGTCGCATTAAATCGAAAGATTTTTAGATTTCGAGGCAAGTCTCGGAAAATTAAACCTCGATTATCGAGTAAAAAATAAGCTATGAGAACTGAAAAAGTAAATTTCAAAAATAAGAATGGGGATGATTTATCGGGTTACCTGGAACTTCCATTAAACCAGGATCCTCATAATTTTGTTCTTTTTGCCCATTGTTTTACCTGCAATAAAAATTTCTTTGCCGCTAAAAATATAAGTCGAACTTTAGCACAAAACGGCTATGGGGTTTTACGTTTCGATTTTACTGGATTGGGAGAAAGTGAAGGTGATTTTGCTGACAGTAATTTTTCTGGAAATATCCAGGATCTTCTAGCTGCAGCCACTTACCTTGAAGAAGAATTTAAAGCTCCCAGCCTGCTCATTGGACATTCCCTTGGTGGCGCCGCTGTTTTATTTGCTGCTAAGGAATTGGAATCGGTTAAAGCGGTTACAACTATTGCCGCCCCATCTACTACTGCCCATGTTCAGCATTTAATTGAAAATAACGTAGACGAGATCGAAAAAAATGGAGAAGCAAAGGTGAATATTGGTGGAAGAAGTTTTAAAATCAAAAAGCAGTTTCTAGATGATATTGACAAGCATGAATTAAAACCTTACCTAAGTGAACTTAGAAAGTCACTTTTAATAATGCATTCGCCTCATGATAAAATTGTAAGTATTAAAAATGCCGAAGAATTATACATAGCGGCAAGACATCCTAAAAGTTTTGTTTCTTTAGATGGAGCGGAACACCTATTAGCTGCTGAGGGAGATGCTACTTATGCCGGCAACGTAATTGCTACCTGGGCTTCTCGATACTTAACAATTCCGAATAAAGAAATTCCTGAGTCTAATGCGGATGTGGTAGCAGGATTGGAAAAAGAAGATGCTTTTACTACAAGAATGAAAGCCGGAAATCATACTTTCCTTGCCGATGAACCTATAAGCGCCGGTGGAAAAGACTACGGCCCTACTCCATACCAGTTTTTATCCTCGGGGCTGGCTTCCTGCACGTCTATGACGCTTCAAATGTATGCTAAACGTAAAAAATGGCCATTGAAAGATGTGGAAACGCATGTTTATTACTCAAGAGAACATGAAAAAGACTGTGAGGACTGCGAAAATTCCAACTCTAAAATTGATACATTTAAAAGAGAGATCAAACTCTATGGCGATCTGGATGAAAAACAGAAAAAACGATTGCTAGAAATTGCAGACCGATGCCCTGTTCATAAAAGTTTAACTTCAGCAACAAACATAAAAACCAAATTAATCTAGACTGAAACCCGGTGTTTGTTAACCTATCCTTAAATCTTTGGCTATACAATGGGATACGATTAATTTAGTAATGTTAAATCTAAAAACCAATCCAGATTATGAAACGAATAAGTTTATCACTAGTATTTTGCGCCTCATTATTTATAATAGGTTGTAAAAACGACAAAAAAGAAAACGATACTGAAAATGCTGCCGAAACAGAAATGAATTCTGAGATGGACAACAGTATGGAAAAAGAAGAAGAAACTAAAGAGATCACGGTTTCTTTAGAACCAAAAAGCGGAAGCGATCTTGGTGGAGAAGTAACTTTTACTCAAGAAGATGGCGAAGTTACCATGGAAGCTACAATTACAGGTTTAGCTGAAGGACAGCACGCGATCCATATTCACCAGAAAGCAGATTGCTCTGCTGAAGATGGAACTTCTGCCGGTGGTCACTGGAATCCAACTAACGAAAAACACGGTAAATGGGGCGATGCTGAAGGTTATCATAAAGGTGATATTGGAAACTTTGAAGTTGATGCCAATGGAGAAGGAACTGTTAGTATGACTACCGATGAATGGTGTATAGGTTGTGACGATGAAAACAAAAATATTGTTGGAAAAGCTATAATTGTACACGATGGTGTAGACGATTATACTTCTCAACCTTCTGGTGCAGCAGGTACTAGAGTTGGATGTGGAGTTATAAAAATGTAACCTATATCACATAAGTTTTAATAAAAAGCGGCTAAATGCCGCTTTTTATTTTTTTCAAGGAAGAGATTTACATACTTTTACTGTGCAAGCCACAACTTCTTTATGCAACAAGACGCTTTAATTTTAGAACTTCAAAATGGTAACGAACGTGCCTTTGAACGTATTTACCATTTGTATTCAGAAAGCACCTACGGAATTATTTATAGTATAATTAGAGACGAAAAGATTGCAGAAGAAGTGCTGCAAGATGTGTTCTTAAAAATTTGGGACAAAGCACCAAGCTATAATTCTGATAAAGGCCGATTTTTCACCTGGATCTTAAATATTGCCCGGAATGCTTCTATTGATAAAATAAGATCAAAAGATTTTAAAAACGACCAACAAAACCTTAAGACCGATAACTTCGTAGATATATTAGAGGCTAAAACTAATTTCTCTGAAGCTGTAGATGCAATAGGACTCAAAAAATATATTGATGCCTTAAAGCCGGTTTGTAAAAAATTAATAGACTACCTCTTTTTTAAAGGCTATACGCAAAAGGAAACTTCAGAAGAATTAGACATGCCGCTGGGAACTGTAAAAACTCGGAATAGAATTTGTATCGATAAATTAAGAGCAATGGTAATTAAGTAATGGATATTCAAAAGTACATATCGTCTGGAATTCTTGAACTGTATGTTTATGGAGCGCTTTCTGAACAGGAAAGTCGTGAGGTGAGCCGTGTGCTTAAAAAATATCCTGAAGTTAAAACCGAAGTAGAAGAAATAGAAAAAGCATTACTTACACTTTCAGCTGCTACAGCTCCTAATAATACAGAGCATTTAATTGCTTCAATAAAAGAAAAATTAAGCAAGCCAACTGCAACTACCGCTCCGGTAGCGACTCCGGTAAGAACCATAAACTGGATCACTTATTCGGGTTGGGCAGCAAGTTTATTATTGCTTATTGGCCTTTTCATTTTCTTTAACCGAACCAATGACTTAAGAGAAGACTTGCAAGCTGCGAATGCCAGAAATGTTCAAATGGAAGAACAAATCGCAAACGCACGTGAAGATGCTGAAAAGGCAGAAGAATTACTAGCGGTTATAAGAGATAGAAACGTGCAGCGAATCCCGCTAAAAGGTCAGCAGGTAGCTCCTGAAGCCTTCGCTTCTGTCTATTGGAATACAGAAGAGAATACCGCTTATATAGACGCAAAAGATCTACCCGAACCGCCTAGAGGAAAAGTTTACCAGGTTTGGTCACTTACTATGCAACCTCTTACTCCTACCAGCATAGGTTTGCTGGCTGATTTTGAAGCCGATGATAATAAGGTTTTCAGTCTTGAAAACCAGAACCAGTCTGAAGCATTTGGAATTACCTTAGAACCTGAAGGTGGTAGTGAAACTCCAACAATGGACCAGTTATACGTTTTAGGATCTGTAGCTGCACCCTAATAATTACCTAAACACAGATAAGTTGCTGCGCTAGCAAATTTGAAAGAAAACAACTTCAGAGCAAGCACATCAGAGAAATTATTTAGAAATATAATTTTGATTTCGAAAAAAGACCGCTTGGATTCGCACGGGCCACGGAATATTTTAATTTCGATTTTCGAGTAAAAGATGAAGGTCTGCCATAATAATTATAGCAAACCTTCACATAACCAACCAAAAAAATAAAATTCGGAAAACCAGGGGGCTAATAAAAACGAATCTGCTTTTAGTTACCCAACTTTTCATAGATATTTACGTAAAAATTAGGCCCGCGGTTTTTATTTGCGCCAATTTTAACTTTTAGGTCTAGGAAATCCAGTTTTTGAAGTCTCGCACTCGCTCCCGACTAACAATAAGCTGAAATTCATTAAAAGCCTTCACTTTAATCTCCAGGCGACTATTGGTGTAGCTAATAATATCTTCTATACAGTCAATGTTTACAATAGATTTTCGATTAATTCTGAAGAATTTCTCAGGGTCCAATTCCTTTTCTAAATTTTCGAGCGAAACATCTACCGGGTAATTTCTCCCTGAAGTAGTAGTTAGATACGATGCCTTATTTTCAGAATAAAAACAGCAAATCTCGTTAGCAGGGATAATTTTTAGATGTTGGCCAACCTGAATCGTGAAACGGGTTTTATAATCTGGTTTACTTCCTGTTTCAAGAATTTTTCTAAAGGCGTTAAAATCTATTTGTGGTGAATTTTTGAGGTATTTTTCTTTAAATTTTGCCACTGCATTTGCTAATTCTTCCTCATCTATAGGCTTTAATAAGTAATCAACACTATTCAGCTTAAAGGCTTTTAGAGCATATTCATCGTAAGCCGTGGTAAAAATAACAGCGCTATTGATTTCTACCTTTTCAAAAATTTCAAAGGAAATGCCATCACTTAGTTGAATGTCCAGGAAAATAAGGTCTGGATGATCATTAGAATTAAACCAATTCACAGCTTCAGCTACAGAATGCAACATAGTCTCAGTTTCTATATTTAGCCTGGAGAGCATTCGTTGCAGCCTTCTTGCAGCAGGCTTTTCATCTTCGATAATTATAACTTTGGTCACAATAAGTTTTATAGGTTTATTATTCTATTTCCAGATCTTCTTTTTATCCTGATCCATTATTTCCTTGATTTTACGTTCTTCCCATTTCTTACCGAATATAAAATTAGGTCCGAAAACACTGGCCCAATGAGCAAACAATCCTATACCCCAGAAAAAGATGGTACTATAATTCGATAAATTGGATAAGCCGTTTATAAATCCTTCATCTTGAGTGGTCACAACAAAAATGGCAATATTTACAAATAAATAAACTACCAGGTGAACATAAAAGCCTTTAATATCCTTTACCCTTTTTTGAGCTGATTTATAACTAAAATTTTCTTTATAATTCGTTTTCATTATTTCCAGGATTTTGTTTTTAGTTTATCCTTATTCATTATTTCCTGAATCTTGCGCTCTTCCCACTCTGAACCATATCCAAATACTGAGAAACCATGAATTGTTACACCAATCCCCCATCCAAATAACGGGAACCAGAACCATTGGAAGCCCCAGTATGTGCTATAATTTATAAAAATTAAAAATGGGATCACCACGCAATAAGAGATCAAATTCCCATAAAATTCTTTCATCTCTTTTACTCTTTGCTTTGCTTTAAAATAAGCATTTTCCTCATTGATTTCGTTTGTTTCCATAATTGATATTTGTTTGGTTAATACTGGAATTTTTACTCTAAAAGTTTCTTCAGTTTGATCTATTAGTACTTTTCTCTGAGTAATCTCATTGTACCGATTTACAATATTTTGTAAACCCACGCCTTTTCTATTACTCAGTACTTCTTTTTTCTGATAATTGTTCTCGACTACGAGAAATTCGTCTTGTTCATAAATTTTTATCTTGAGGGGACGATTTTCACTTACAATATTATGCTTAATGGTATTTTCTAAAAGCAGCTGGAGGGAAAGAGGTACCACCTTAGCTTCCTCATTTGAAATTTCTTCGGGTATTTCAAATTCAATACTGTTTTCGAAACGCATTTTCAATAATTTCATATACGTACTGGCAAATTTCAATTCTTCCTCGAGACTCACTAACTCTTTATTTTTTTGCTCCAGAACATAGCGATAAATTTTAGACAAGCCGGTTGTAAATCGTTGCGCCTGGTCTGGATTCTCATCTATAAGTGAAGCCAACACATTGAGACTATTAAATAAAAAGTGCGGATCTAATTGATTTTTAAGTGCATCAAATTTTGCGGAAGCTGCCCCGGCAATTATTTTTTGCTCTTTTACTTTCTTTTCCTGTAAAGCTTTATAGAAATAAATAAGATGAAAAAACAGGGAAATAATGGTAGTAAATAGCAGCGGAAACAAGTATGTATACATTTTTTCGTTTGCTAAAAACTCTTGCAGCGGCACGCCTTCGTAGACCACATAATGCAGGACCCGACAAAGGAAAAATCCTATTAAAGTTAAAACTACAGCTCCAAAAGCTCCTAAAATCACCTTTTTTAAGGTGGCCTTTTCCCAGGTTATTTTTGCACCAAACCACCAGAAGTAACTGCCGTTAATGAAAGTGAGAATAAAACTATAAGCGAAAAAGAGAAACCAGGTTTCGAAACTCATAAATTTTTCCAGCTCAAAACCTCCAAAAACCAATTCTAAAGCAATAATGAGAATGGTGATCGCAAGACTAATTTTTAATATTTTCAGAAAAAATTTCATCGATTTTTATTTACAGAGCTAAGATGCGTGAAAGTAGTCTTCATTACTAATTAATATTTCTGAATTGTAGAAAAACGAAACTGAACCGTTAAATTCTTTAGAACCGATTTAAACTGCTTACGAAAAACTCTGGTTTAAATTTTCCTTAACATATAAATCAATAATTTAGAAGCTTAACCAATACCTAAATTATGAATATTTTTGAAGCTTTACGCCAGGAACATGAAATACAGCGAAACCTGGTCGCCAAACTGGTAGAAACCCACGGCGATACTCAGGAGCGCAAAAAGATCTTTGAGCAATTAAAACACGAATTGAAGATTCACGCTGATGCGGAAGAAAGGCATTTTTATATCCCACTGATCAAGAAAGACCTTACCCAGGAAAAGGCCAGACATAGCGTTGCAGAGCATCACGAGATGGATGAACTTATAGAGCAACTGGAAGATACAGAAATGGACGCTTCAAACTGGCTAAAGATAGCCAAGGAGCTTGAACATAAGGTAATTCATCATTTAGATGAAGAAGAACAGGAAGTTTTTCAAATGGCAGGGAAAGCATTAACCGATAACCAAAAGACTTCGCTTGCTTCAGACTATAATAAGGAAATTAAGAAAATGAGGTAATTCTAAAGAGTTTGACTCTAAACTTGATTGAGAGTGACATTTTTAAAAGCAAAAAAGCAGTAAGCGAGAGATTCACTTAACTGCTTTTTTTTCTGCTATATCCCGTTCTTATATCTCTTCTTTATCTACTTTCATTTGGTTTTCATAACCTTTAAACGGTCTGATAATTAGCCTTGCCGCTTTATCATAATTCCAGTAGTTATAAAGCCAGTTAAAGAAGGTGACCAATCGGTTTCTAAACCCAATTAGGAACCAAAGGTGCACAAACATCCAGATAAACCAGGCGAAAAATCCGCCAAAGGAACCTTTATCCAGGTCTACCACTGCCCGGTTTCTTCCTACCGTGGCCATAGTTCCTTTATCTTTATATTTAAAAGGTTCAAGCTTTTTACCTTCTACGATATTCATAATATTTTTGGCCAAATGTTTCCCCTGTTGAATTGCCGGTTGGGCAACCATTGGATGCCCTTTAGGGTAATCTTCGGTTTGCATTAGGGCAATATCACCAATGGCGAAAATATTTTCATAACCATTAATTTGGTTAAAAGCGTTTACTTCATACCTATTGGCCTTCTCCACCATTGCTTCTGCTTTTAAACCTTTTACCGGCGCACCGGTTACACCGGCTGCCCAAATAAAGGTTTCGGTTTTAAGCGCAAGATCGGTGTTGGTTGTTACCAAATGACCGTCATACTCTTCAACCATAGTATTTAAGTGAATTTTCACCCCTAGCTCTTCCAAAAACTCCTGGGCTCTTTTTGAAGATTTTTCACTCATTGGAGGCAGCACTCTATCCAAACCTTCCAAAAGATGAATATTCATCTCATTTGGATTAATATCAGGGTAATCGTTTGGAACAATATGGTTTTTGAGTTCGGCAATAGCACCACTAAGCTCTACACCAGTTGGCCCCGCTCCCACTAAAACAAAGTTTAATAGTGCTTTTCTTAATTCGGGATCATCGGTAATTACAGCTTGTTCTAAATTTTCCAGTATCAAACTACGAATATTCAATGCCTGCGGCACGGTTTTCATCCACATGCCGTTCTTTTCAATACTTTTATTTCCGAAGAAATTAGTCTTAGAACCGGTTGCAATCACCAGGTAATCGTAGATCAAATCTCCAATAGAGGTTTCAATCAAGCTTTTTTCGGGATTTATAGATTTCACCTCGGCCATTCTAAAAAGACATTTCTTACTATTACGTGTAATTTTACGCATAGGATAAGCGATAGAGTCTGGCTCCAGCCCAGAGGTTGAAACCTGGTAAAGTAAAGGCTGAAAGGTATGATAGTTATGACGGTCTAAAATTACAGTTTGGACATCTTCGCCAAGCAACTTTCTCACTATCGCCATTCCCGCAAAACCGCCACCAATAATAACGACTCTCGGTAAATTTGTTCTTGGAATATTCATAAGCTTGATTTTACTCGATAATCGAGATTTAGAATACGTTAAACTTCAATTTAATGTGCAGTATTCCTTTTTAATAATCAATCCCCGATTTAAAGGATTTTATCCAAATTTAAGTTTTCTCCTGCTTTGCCTGAAAAAATAAGGGCGCATTAACGATACTTTATACTTTTTTGTAACATTGCAAGCACTTGCGCTACATATAAGTGCTAACCAACTATTGTGAATAAGGAATTAGAACATCAGTTTGTAACCAACCTGGAAAAGCACCAGAACATTGCGCATAAGATTTGCCGAATCTATACGAACGATCAGGATTCGCACAACGATCTTTTTCAGGAAATTACCATTCAGCTCTGGAAAGCTTACCCAAAATTTAGAGGCGAAGCAAAGTTTAGCACCTGGATGTATCGTGTTGCACTAAATACTGCAATTACTTTATACCGAAAGAAAAAGAGAAGTATACCGACTCAGGATTTTGATACAGTAGATTTTAAGATAAAGGCAGAGGAATATGACGATGAAACTGAGCAGCAATTAAAAGTGATGTATTCTGCAATTCAGGAATTAAATGATATTGAAAAGGCCCTTGTTTTTTTATATCTCGAAGATAAAAATTACAGGGACATTTCTGAAACCCTTGGTATTACTGAAGTAAATGCAAGAGTGAAGATGAATAGGGTAAAAACAAAATTAAAGAACATTTTAAATCCTTAGTGAATAATGGATGGATTGGATTTATTAAAAAAAGACTGGAAAAAACGAGAAGCTAGCCTTCCGCATCTTTCCTACGACCAAATTTACCAAATGCTATGGAAGCGCTCGTCTTCTATAGTAAAGTGGATTTTTGTAATTAGTATTATTGAATTTTTATTCTGGGGAGTCATAAACATTTTTATGGCCGATCACGAATATTGGGAAGAAATGGAACAAATTCACCTAAAAGAATTTACCGTGGCCACCTATGTAATTAATTATGCCATTACCTTTTTCTTTATCTATTGTTTTTATAAGAATTACCGAAAAATATCTGCTACAGATAATGCGGCCGAATTGATGAAAAACATTTTACGCACCAAGAAAACCGTTAAATATTATATAGGCTATATTTTAATTTCCACTGCCCTGGTAGCTTTGATCTACACCTATTTTATGATGGATTATCACACATCTAGCACTGTGGTAGATGATATGGAGAAATATAGTTTTACTCCTCTACAGTGGTTAATGTTTGCGGGAATTATGATTGGTGGTCTCGCTGTTTTTCTTGGATTAATATGGTTATTTTACCGCGTGGTCTACGGAATTTTACTAAGAAGATTGAATAGAAACTATAAAGAACTCAAGAAGTTGGAGATTTAGAAATATCGCGCTCCTATAAATAAAAAATGGCTGTTTGAAATTCTATCAAACAGCCATTTTTTTATAAGTTATTTTAAAACCGCCTATACGTGAAGTGCACGGTTATCGGTAGCAGCAAGAGCAGCTTCCTTAACGGCTTCAGCGTAAGTTGGATGTGCATGGCTCATTCTGGCTATATCTTCTGCAGATGCTCTGTATTCCATTGCAGTAACAGCTTCAGCAATAAGATCGGCAGTACGAGCACCAATCATATGAACGCCTAAAACCTCATCAGTCTTTTCATCGGCAAGGATCTTTACAAATCCGTCTGTATCTCCACTTGCTCTGGAACGTCCAAGAGCACGCATTGGGAATTTCCCTTCTTTATATTTAACACCATCTTCTTTAAGTTGTTCTTCGGTTTTTCCTACCGAAGCAACTTCAGGCCAGGTATAAACAACACCTGGAATTAGGTTATAATCAATATGTGGTTTTTGTCCGGCGATAGTTTCAGCAACAAAAGTCCCTTCTTCTTCGGCTTTATGAGCCAGCATCACGCCTTTTACCACATCACCAATAGCATAAATGTTATCTGTATTGGTTTGTAGATGTTCGTTCACCTCAATTCTACCTTTGTTATCAACTTTTACTCCCGCAGCATCAGCATTTAAACCATCGGTAAAAGGTTTACGTCCTACAGAAACAAGACAGTAATCTGCCTTTATTTCAATTTCTTTATCCTTTTTATCGTCGGCTTTTATAATGATTTCATCGCCATTACGCTCTACAGATTTCACTTTGGTAGAAGTATGGAATTTTACACCTTGTTTCTTAAGCACCTTTTGAAGTTCTTTTGAAAGTGCAGCATCCATGGTAGGAATAATGCGGTCTAAAAATTCAACAACCGTAACCTCAGCTCCTAAACGACGGTAAACCTGACCTAATTCCAGGCCAATTACACCACCGCCAATTACGACCATGTGTTTAGGAATTTCCTTTAATTTTAAAGCTTCAGTAGAAGTAATTACTCTTTCTTTATCCAACTCGATAAACGGAAGGTTGGCCGGCTTTGAACCTGTAGCGATAATTGTTTTCGCCGCTTCAATGGTTTCTGTTTCACCATCGTTTTTTTCAATATTGATGTGGGTTTTATCTTTAAAAGATCCTACGCCTTCAAAAACATCAATCTTATTTTTATCCATCAGGAACTTCACTCCATCGCAAGTTTGACTTACTACTGAAGATTTACGCTCCATCATTTTCTCAAGGTTTACTTTCACCTCTCCCGGAATATCTATTCCGTGTTCTTCAAAATGTTTTACGGCATCGTGGTAATGGTGAGAGGAATCAAGTAAAGCTTTACTTGGAATACAACCAACATTAAGGCAGGTTCCTCCTAAAGTTGAATATTTTTCTATGATAGCAGTTTTCATTCCCAGTTGCGCGCAGCGTATAGCGGCCACATATCCTCCAGGGCCAGAACCTATAACTGCAACATCATATTTACTCATAATTTTGTTTTTTGTGTTGATTTTTGAACAAAGTAAACACAAAAGTACAACTATTCGTGGCAATGACCAATGTGGAAAAAATTATGCTTTAGGCTTTAACATAAACTGTTTTCTTATTAACAAACTCCGTCATTCCATCTTTTGCTAGCTCGCGGCCATAGCCAGATCGCTTATTTACACCAAACGGAAGCCGGGGATCTGATTTTACAAGTTCATTAACGAAATAGGCACTGTCACTAACCCTGCCCGCCATTTGTGAAAACCGTAGTTCCCAGTCCGAATTTTAATTTCACTGAAAGTTTAAATTTTAAAACAGGGCTGTTTATCTAATGAATTATAACGGCACAGCAGTTGTACTTTTAACCGGTGAAATTATAAAAGTACTCTGGGTACTTCCAATATGGTCAAGATTGGTGAGTTTAGTTACCATAAATTCTCGATAGGCTTCCATATCTTTTACCAGCACTTTCAAAATATAATCATACTCACCACTAACGTGATAACATTCCAGAACTTCAGAAAGCTTTGCGACCTCAGCTTCAAACTTCGTTAGGTAAGACCTGGAATGCTGGATAAGTTTTATCTGACAAAAAACCATAAAATTCTTTTCAACCTTTTCGGGAGAAATAAGAGCCACGTAGTTTGAAATAACTTCTTCACGCTCCAGGCGTTTGATTCTCTCAAAAACTGCTGTTACCGAAAGCTCCAGCTTGTTAGAAATTTCTTTATTGGTCATTTTACTGTCCTGTTGCAAGTGTTTTAAGATTTGAAGATCTTTTTGGTCTAATTTCATACTGAAAATTTTTCTAAGCTGAATTTACTGACGCCGAAATATAGATTATAATTCTAATAAATAGAATTTATATAGTTTTATTTACTGAATATAATACATCTAATTGACTTTCATTCTTTTTAGGCTTAATTTTATGTAAACTTAAAATTCAGTAAAGATGAAATATAAACCTGCTGATAATATTCAGGATCTTCAATATTTTGGAGAATATGGAGGTGTAAATCCTTCCATCTCCGATTCCTCTACCTATACGTTTCTTTCGGCAAAAACAATGTTCGATACCTTTGAAGGAAATGCAGAAGGCTGCTATCTCTATTCGAGGCATTCCTCGCCTTCAAATTTATATTTGGGCGAAGCGCTTGCAGCAATGGAAGGAACCGAAACCGCAAATGTTGCTGCAAGTGGGATGGCCGCTATTACTTCCACCCTGCTCCATTTATGCCAGGCTGGCGATCATATTGTTTCCAGCCGAACCGTGTACGGTGGAACCTATGCTTTTTTGAAGAATTTTATCCCGAAGTTTAATATTCAAACTTCCTTTGTAGATATCACCAATCTGGAACAGGTTGAAGCAGCGATCACCAAAGACACCAAAGTCCTATACTGCGAATCTGTAAGCAACCCCTTGCTGGAAGTTGCAGATATAGAAGCATTGGCTAAAATCGCGAAAAAACATCAACTTATTATTGTAGTAGATAACACCTTCTCCCCTCTTTCCATAAGCCCGAAAGAATTGGGTGCCGATGTGGTAATTCATAGTTTAACCAAATTCATTAACGGAAGCAGCGATACGGTTGGCGGTGTAACCTGCGGCAGCCAGGATTTTATCAACGCACTTCGTAGTGTGAATGATGGCGCTAATATGCTATTAGGCCCCACGATGGATAGTATGCGAGCGGCTTCGGTTTTAAAGAACTTAAGAACACTACACATTAGGATTAAACAACATAGCAAAAATGCCATGTTCCTGGCCGAGAAATTTCAGCAAGATGGTTTAAGAACAGTTTATCCAGGTTTAAAAAATCATCCGGGCCATGAAACCTTTAAAAGAATGATGAATCAAGATTATGGGTTTGGAGGTTTATTGACCATAGATGTTGGCAGCCTGGAAAAAGCCAATGAATTGATGGAACTTATGCAGGAGAAAAACCTGGGTTACCTAGCGGTAAGTTTAGGTTTTTACAAAACACTTTTTAGTGCACCCGGTAGTTCTACTTCTTCGGAAATCCCCATAGAAGAACAGGAAAAAATGGGCTTAAGCAATGGTTTAATTCGTTTTTCTATTGGTTTGGATAACGATATAGAACGCACTTATAAAATGATGAAATCCTGTATGCAGGAAGTAGGAGTTTTCAAATAAAGACAAGCTTAATCATACTTAAAAATAGTTCGGATTTAAGGTCTAATTTATGGACAGTATTTCCGAACTTCTTCTTTTTTGTATATTCACAAAAAATAAAACTTTGAAAAAACTACTACTCCCCCTATTACTTGCATTTTTTAGTCTGAGCGCTTTTTCACAAACCCAAAATGAAGTTCGCCTCTATTTTGGAATAACGGATAGCAAATTATTAAGAGGTGAAGAAATCGCCGGTGGTGGCAGTTCTGATATTGAAAATTCTTATGAATTTGGATTTCGATATTTGCTCGAAGTGACCGATAATTTAGCTCTGGAAACAGGACTTAACTACTGGAAAGGCGATGTAGTAATTAATTCTGCGCTCCCCAGGCCGGGCGAAACTTCTAGCTCGCAAGAATTGCAAACTACTTCAATTCCTATTTTTGCCAATTATACTTTTTTAGATTATTTCTTTGTAAATGGTGGTCCTGTGATGGATTTTCAAGGTTCAGAGAGTGAATCTGTAGATCCACAAGCGGGCATTGGTGTAGGCTTTGGCCTTGGCGCACAATATGCATTTAATAAATTTAATATTTATGTAAATCCCAATTTTAGAAGATATGCGGTAATTCCTTTTGAAGAAGAAGATTACCATCAAAAACTTACCAGTTTTGGGGTACAGCTAGGGGTTGGCTATAGGTTCTAATTAATTTATAGTTTAATACAAAACTTGCTCATTTTCCTGTAAAATCGTAAAATTACAAGCGAAAGTGAAAAATTGATTAATATAAATTCAACCAAAACCTTAAAAATAGGTTTCATCATATACTTCATAGCTGAATGGAAAACCAAGACCCGTCTCAAACTGAACAAATTCCTACTAATAAAGAACTCGGTATTTGGCCGGCATTAACTCCCGTTTTTGCGCTTATTGCAATGCTTGCTTTTAATGTATTTGTGTTTGGAGACGATGCACTAAGTGGTTCCAATCAGTTTGTTTTATTATTGGGTGGCGCTGTCGCTGCTGTTGTGGGCTACTTCAATAATGTGGAATACGATAAAATGATAGATGAAGTTGCCGGGAATATTCAAAGTACGGCCGGTGCTATTCTTATTCTTTTAATGGTAGGAGCTCTGGCAGGAACCTGGCTTATTTCAGGGATTATTCCTACTATGATCTACTACGGATTACAAATATTAAATCCTACTATCTTTTTAGCCGCCTGTGTAATTATTTGTGCCGTGATCTCAGTTGCCACGGGTAGTAGCTGGACTACTTCAGCAACCGTGGGTATTGCATTAATAGGAATAGCTGAAGCTTTAGGGATCTCGGTAGGGATGACAGCAGGAGCAATTCTTTCCGGGGCATATTTCGGAGATAAATTATCACCTTTAAGTGATACTACCAACCTTGCTCCTGCTATGGCGGGAACAGATTTGTTTACACATATTCGCTATATGACCCTAACTACGGTTCCTACTATTACTATTACACTTATAATCTTCGTTATCATCGGTTTTAATTTAGATACTACAGGAACTACAGACACTTCTGCCATCCTGGCCTCTATTGAAAAATCGTTTACAATTAGCCCCTGGCTTTTTCTTGTTCCGGCAATAGTAATCGCATTGATTGTTAAAAAAACTTCACCTTTAATCGCTTTATTACTGGGAACACTTTTGGGTGCAGCCGCTGCCTTATTCTTTCAACCGGGAATTGTAGCGCAAATAGCAGGAACTACAGATCTTAATTTTATAAGCGGTTACCGTGGAGTTATGCAGGCAATTACCGTAGATACTGCAATAGAAACCGATAATAAAAACTTGAATGACCTATTTTCTTCAGGAGGAATGGCGGGAATGCTGGGAACTATCTGGCTAATTATTTGTGCGATGGTTTTTGGCGGAATTATGGAAGCAATTGGTGCCCTGGCTAGAATTAGTAAAGCTTTACTGAATCTATTCCATACCACCTTTGGTTTATTCGCCAGTACTGTTTTTAGCTGTTTGGCTCTAAACGCTACTGCTTCAGATCAATATTTAGCAATTGTAGTTCCGGGAAAAATGTTCGCTAAAGCTTACCGCGATAAAGGTCTTGCTCCAGAAAACCTGAGTAGAGCCTTAGAAGATTCGGGAACGGTAACTTCGGTGCTAATTCCCTGGAATACCTGTGGTGCATATCACAGCGGTGTTCTTGGTGTTCCTACACTAAGTTACGCGGGCTATGCCTTCTTTAATTATTTAAGTCCGTTTATGACCTTACTTTTTGCTGCTTTCGGCATTAAAATCAAGGAATTAAGTCAATCTGCGAAAACTCAAACGGCTTAAAACTTCAGCAATAATAGGCATTAAAACTGTTAAATAGGAGTTTTCTATTCATTTTAGAAAAACCTATAAACAAAACTTATTCTTAGATAGTATTTTAAAATTTCAATAACTTTTTTCAGCGAGAACTTTCCCTAAATTTGTACTCGAATTACAATAAAAGTTAAACCAATAAAAACAAAATTTATATGTCATTAGTAGGAAAAAAGTTTCCAAACTTAAGCGTAAATGCAATGGATGAAATGGGTGATACATTTCAACTAAATATTTTAGAAGAAGCCCAGAAAAACAAGAAAAAAGTATTGCTATTCTGGTACCCAAAAGATTTCACCTTTGTTTGCCCTACAGAATTACACGCTTTCCAAAAAGCAGCTGAAGAATTTGAAAAAAGAAATGTAATGGTAGTTGGAGCTTCTTGTGATACTCCAGAAGTACATTTTGCCTGGTTAAATACTCCAAAAGATAACGGAGGAATTGAAGGCGTAAAATATCCAATCCTTGCAGATTCTAACAGAAACCTAAGTTCCCGTCTTGGAATTCTAGATATTACCGGAGAATCTTATGATGAAGAAACCGGAGATGTTACTCTAGAAGGAGACAACGTAACTTACCGTGCTACTTACCTTATTGATGAGGAAGGAAAAATCTTCCACGAAGGTGTAAACGATATGCCACTAGGTAGAAACGTAGCAGAATTCTTAAGACTTGTAGATGCTTACACTCACGTACAGGAAAAAGGTGAGGTTTGTCCTGCAAACTGGGAAGAAGGTAAAGATGCAATGAATGCCGATAGAGACGGAGTTGCTTCTTACCTAAGCTTAAACTAAGAAAAAAGGGAAAGAGATTGTTATGATAAAAGAATTAGAACAAGATAATTTAAACGAAATAGTTTCTGATAACGAAACCGTTGTGGTACAGTATATGGCCGGATGGTGCGGTAACTGCCGATTAATGAAGCCTAAATTCAAGAAATTAGCTTCAGAAAATGAGAACGCAACGTTCTTGATGGTAGATGCTGAGAAATATCCGGAATCCAGAAAACTGGCTAAGGTAGATAACCTACCAACTTTTGCCACTTTCAAAAACGGAAGTTTCGTTAATCAGGTACAAACTAACAAATTTGAACCTCTAAAAGACCTAGTAAATGAAGTTACCAGTAATTAAACATTTAGCACGCGAGAACGAAGCTCAAAAACTGGAACATACCATAGAAGTACTTGAAAGCTATACTGAACATCGTTCGGTAAAAGACGAGGAAATGGATGTGATAGGTGAATTGATCTCGAACTTATGCGGAGCTGTAGAAGTTAAGCATTCTATTGATGGTGGAACGCCAGAAAAGGATGCCTGTAACAACTTTATGCAAAAAGTAGTTGGTTCTATAGACCGTTAGGAAATCGCGTTTTTATTATAATTTATAAAGGGCTGTCTTATATTTAGGCAGCCCTTTGTTTTTATGATAATTTTAGTAAATCCCTAAAACAGATGTTCTAAATTTATCAAACCAATCTAATAGTAATATCCATGTCGCAAATAACATTAAAAGGTGAAAAAATAAACACCTATGGCAGCTTACCCGAAAAAGGCGAAAGAGCTCCCCATTTTGAACTTATTAAATCTGATCTTAGTACCGCAACTTTAAACGATTTTAAAGGAAAGCGGGTTATTTTAAATATCTTCCCCAGTATAGACACCGGGGTGTGTGCAACTTCAGTTAGAAAATTTAATGAAAAAGCTACCGGTCTGGATAATACCGTGGTACTTTGTATCTCAAGAGATTTACCTTTTGCTCAAAAACGTTTTGTAAATGACGAGGGTTTAGAGAATGTCATCAATCTATCAGATTTTAGAGATAGAAACTTCGGAAAAGATTACGGCCTGGAAATTATGGATGGCCCTTTTGAGGCTTTACTTTCCCGTGTTGTAATTGTATTAGATGAAGAAGGCAACGTGATTCACAGCCAACAAGTTCCTGAAATAGGTGAAGAACCAGATTATCTTTCTGCGCTAAAAACCCTTTTATAATGCGAGATAGTTTTCTCGGAAAAAGAATAAGAGGAGGCGGCTATGCTATTAAAGGAGCCTGGTTATTACTAAAACACGAGCAAAGCATACAGGTGCAGTTTGCACTGGCAATAATTATGTGTATTGCCGGCTATTTCTTTGAAATTACTAAAACCGAATGGATGTTTCAGTTTGTAGCTATAGGCCTGGTGATGACTGCTGAAGGTTTGAATTCCGGTTTGGAAGCTATGGCAGATTTTGTACATCCAGATTTTCATAGTAAAATAGGCCATATTAAAGATATTGCGGCAGGAGCGGTTTTTATAGCAGCTATAATTGCGGTAATTATAGGTGCATTTATTTACTTTCCCTACATTTTTTAAAATAAATTATAGTCTAGCTTTCAGAACCTAAGGCACTTAAATTCTGAATTATTTTCAGCGCTACTTCTCAAAAAATAATTGCTTAGATTTGAACGTTTAAGCTAATAAAATAACCTCCTCTAAACTGAAGTCAATTTTCTTTATTTTAGAAGGGGCTAATTTGTATTTTTGCTCAAAATCCTTCAAATCATCTATGGCCAAAAAGAAAACCAGGACTAAAACAAACACCGGGAAAAAGTCGACTAAATTTTCCTTCAAACTTAACCGGCAACAAAAGGTAGTTTTAGGTAGTTTTTTAATGTTATTCGGCCTGGCTTTAAGTGTGGCATTCATCTCATTTTTATTCAATTGGGAGGTAGACCAA
This sequence comes from Salegentibacter mishustinae, assembly GCF_002900095.1. Lineage (NCBI taxonomy): Bacteria > Pseudomonadati > Bacteroidota > Flavobacteriia > Flavobacteriales > Flavobacteriaceae > Salegentibacter > Salegentibacter mishustinae. Next base: position 182,022 of record NZ_LLKN01000003.1, read on the forward strand.
AGCACGCTTGGTGAATTCTCAAATCGCGAAGTAGAAACCAAAAACTGGCTAAGCAAATTTGGCGCTTCAGTTAGTGACTTTTTTATGTATAAAGGATTTGGCGTTGCTGCTTTTATCTTCTCAATTTTAGTAAGCTACAGCGGATTTCATCTTTTTCTTGGTGTAAAATCTACCAAACTAAGAGAATCCTGGTTTTGGGGTATTTTAATTATGTTATGGCTAGCTATTTTCTTCGGATTTTTCGCTGTTAACAACCCATTATTAGGCGGAAGAATAGGTTATGAAATGAATGATTTTCTTCAGGATTATTTAGGTTTCTTCGGTACTATTTTATTAATGCTATTCCTGTTTATTGCCTATTTAAGCTTAAGATTAAAACTAACCCCCGAATTGATTGGCGGTTTTGTAAAGTCTAAGAAAGAAAGCCTGAACAAAGAATTTCAATCAAATAAAGAAGAAATTTCAGCTACCGAAGAAGAAACTGACTGGAAAGAACAAGTTGCCCCAAAACAGGAAAAACCTGCCGAAAAAAATTCCGCAGAAATAAAACTGGAAAAAACACTTCCAAAAGAAGAAACCCCTACTCCTTCGCCTAAACCTGCAAAGAAAGAAGAGAGCGGCGAAGTGGAAATGGAAGTAGAAACTACCGAAGAAGAGGAAGTAGAAGAAGATAAGATCAGCAATAAGATCGTTAAAGATTTTGGGGAGTTTGATCCTACTTTAGAATTAAGTAATTATAAATTCCCTACCCTGGAATTGCTCCAGGAATATGGTGGCGGTATTACGGTAGACCAGGAAGAACTAGAGGAACATAAAAACCGGATTGTAGATACGCTTAAAAATTACAAAATTGAGATCGCGCAAATTAAAGCTACGGTTGGCCCAACGGTAACCTTATACGAAATTGTACCTGAAGCGGGAATTAGGATCTCAAAAATTAAGAACCTGGAAGACGATATCGCGCTTTCCCTTTCGGCATTGGGTATTCGAATTATTGCGCCAATTCCGGGTAAAGGGACTATAGGTATAGAGGTTCCCAATAAAAATTCTACCATTGTTTCTATGCGTTCGGTGATCGCTTCACCTAAATTCCAGAATGCCGAGATGGAATTACCAATGGCTTTGGGTAAAACTATTTCTAACGAAACCTTTGTGGTAGACCTTGCAAAAATGCCGCATATGCTTATGGCCGGTGCTACAGGCCAGGGTAAATCGGTTGGATTAAATGCTATATTAACTTCATTACTTTACAGCAAGCATCCTGCTGAAGTAAAATTTGTACTGGTAGATCCTAAAAAAGTAGAGCTTACGCTTTTTAATAAAATTGAACGTCATTATCTCGCAAAACTACCAGATTCAGGTGACGCTATTATTACTGATAATACCAAGGTGATTAACACATTGAATTCACTTTGTATTGAAATGGATGATCGTTACGAACTTCTTAAAGACGCGATGGTTCGTAACATTAAAGAATACAATGTTAAGTTTAAAGCCAGGAAACTGAACCCGGAAAACGGACATAAATTCCTACCTTATATTGTTCTGGTGGTAGATGAATTTGCCGATTTAATAATGACTGCCGGAAAAGAGGTAGAAACCCCTATTGCCCGTTTAGCACAATTAGCCCGTGCAATTGGTATTCACTTAATTATTGCTACCCAAAGACCTTCGGTAAACGTAATTACCGGTATTATAAAAGCTAACTTCCCGGCGAGAATTGCCTTTAGGGTAACCTCTAAAATAGATTCCAGAACCATTTTAGATGGCCAGGGAGCCGATCAGTTAATTGGTCGCGGAGATATGCTTTTCACCCAGGGAAATGAATTAAAGCGTTTACAATGTGCTTTTGTAGACACCCCTGAAGTTGATAAAATAACAGAGTTCATAGGTTCTCAAAAAGCTTATCCAGAAGCGCATCAACTTCCTGCCTATGAAGCAGATGATAGTGGCACAGGTGTTGATATAGATGTAAGTGAAAGAGATAAACTCTTTAGGGAAGCTGCCGAAGTGATCGTTACCGCTCAACAAGGCTCGGCTTCTTTGCTGCAACGTAAACTGAAACTTGGTTACAACCGCGCCGGTAGGATCATAGATCAATTAGAAGCGGCGGGAATTGTAGGACCTTTTGAAGGAAGTAAAGCCAGGCAGGTTTTAGTTACAGATCTTGCAGCCTTAGATCAATTATTAAATGAAGAATAAACACCTAATTACTAAAATGAAAAAATTAATTTTTATCACGCTCGCTATTTTCACCATAAGCTTGCAGGCACAAAATTCTAAAAAAGCCGAAAACCTTCTTAATGAAGTTTCTTCTAAGGTTAAAACCTACGATAATATGGTGATCGACTTTAAATATAGTCTTCAAAATAATGCTGCCAATGTAAACCAGGAAACACGTGGCGATGTTAGCATAAAAGGAGAGAAATATGTATTAAACCTAATGGGAACTACCCAAATGTTTGATGGGAAGAAAGTCTACACTATAATTCCGGAAGATGAGGAGATTAATATTTCTACCTATGTTGAAGAGGAAGAAAATAATATTACTCCTTCAAAAATGTTTAGCTTTTATGAAGAAGGTTATAACTACGAAATGGACGTTGTTAAAAATGTAAATGGGCGCAATATTCAATACGTAAAATTAACTCCAAAAGATAGCAATGCCGAGGTTAAGAATATTTTATTGGGTATAGATAGCCAAACCAAGCATATTTACAACCTAATCCAAACCCAGGATAACGATACAAAAATTACTATTACTGTAAAAAGCTTTAAAACCGACCAGGAGCTGGCTAAAAACCTTTTTACTTTTGAAGAAGCTCGTTACGAAGATTTTTACATTAATAGATTAGACTAAGTTGAAAATACTAGACCGGTACATACTCACCAGTTACTTAAAAACATTTTTTTCAGTTTTTATTATTCTTATGTTCATCTTTGTACTCCAAACCATTTGGCTGTACATAGGTGAACTGGCGGGAAAAGATTTGGATACAGAAATTATTCTAAAATTCCTTCTCTACTTTTCTCCTAAACTGGTGCCACTGGTTCTACCGCTTACCATCCTGCTTACCTCCATCATGACTTTTGGTAATTTTGCCGAAAATTATGAGTTCGCAGCTATGAAATCTTCGGGGATTTCCCTGCAACGAGCAATGCGTAGCTTAACCGTTTTTATTCTATTGGTTAGTGTTACCGCCTTCTTTTTTGCAAATAATGTAATTCCTGCCGCAGAATATAAATCTATAAATCTTCGGAAAAACATTGCCAAATTAAAACCGGCAATGGCTATTACCGAAGGGGTTTTCAACGATCTTGGAACTATTAATATTAAAGTTGAAGATAAAAGTGGTGATAACGGCCAATATCTTACCGATGTGATTATTCATAAGAAAACAAATCGCAGTGGTAATTTTACCGTAATTAAAGCCGAAGAAGGAGAATTGGTAGGAAGTACAGATTCTGATGTGCTTTCGCTTATTTTGAAAGACGGTAATTATTACGACGAAGTTCAAGCTTCAGATTATTCTAAAAGAAGGAACAAACCTTATCTAAAAAGTTATTTTGATGAATATACCATAAACCTGGATTTATCTGATTTTAATAATGTAGACCTGGAAGATGAAAGTTACAGCAATACCCAGGGTATGCTGAATATATCTGAACTGCGCCAGAGTATAGATTCCTTTGCTACTTCGCATAACGAAAAGAAAAGAGCTTTAACCGAAAATATGTACCAGCGTACAAATTTTGATAATATTGCGGTGAATTTAAACCCTTCAGATTCTATTAAGGAAATAGAAAATACCATCCTGGAAGAATACGATACTTATCAGGCGGTGCAAATTGTTAACTTATCGCTTGGCTCTGTAAATGGAGCACTTTCACACCTTAATATTAAAAAATCTGAATTAAAGAATTCTACCAAGCAACTTAATAAATTCGAGATAGCATTACACGAAAAATATGTTTTAGCAATAGCCTGTATAGTGCTCTTTTTTGTAGGTGCCCCATTAGGTGCAATTATTAGAAAAGGAGGAATGGGATTACCAATGGTGGTTGCAATTCTACTTTTTCTAACTTATCACTTTATAGGAATATTTGCTAAAAACAGTGCAGAAGATGGTAGTATTAGTCCGTTTATGGCTACCTGGCTTTCAACACTCATTATGCTTCCGCTAGGAATCTACCTCACATACCGGGCTACTACAGATCAGGGACTTTTTGCTTTCGACAATATTACCGAACCTATAAGAAAAGCGCTCAAAAAAGCTGGTATTATTAAGCCGAAAAGAAAAATAGATTAAATATCTTTGCAGCCCAAAATAACACACAACATGGCTCAGGAAACAACTACCCAAAACACCCTTAAGCTTCACAGCATTCAGGAAGCGATTGATGATATTCGTGCTGGCAAGGTGATTATTGTGGTAGACGATGAAGACAGGGAAAATGAAGGAGATTTTGTTGCCGCTGCCGAAAAGGTGACTCCGGAAATGATCAATTTTATGGCCACTCATGGCCGCGGACTCATTTGTGCCCCGATTACCGAAGAACGTTGCAAGAACCTGAAATTGGAGATGATGGTGAGCAACAATACTGATCCTATGGAAACCGGGTTTACCATTTCTGTAGATTTACGCGGCAAAGGTGTTACCACGGGTATTTCAGCTTCAGATAGAGCTAAAACCATACAGTCTCTCATAGATCCAGAAACCAATCCTACAGATCTTAACCGTCCCGGGCATATCTTCCCGCTTAAAGCAAAAGAAGGTGGTGTTTTGAGGAGAACCGGTCATACCGAAGCTGCTATAGATTTTGCAAGACTTGCCGGTTTTGAGCCAGCAGGAGTAATTGTAGAGATTATGAATGAGGATGGAACTATGGCAAGACTTCCGCAGTTAATGGAAGTAGCTCAGCGATTCGATCTCAAAATTGTTTCTATTGAAGCCCTGGTTGCTTATAGGATGCAACACGATTCTTTAATTGAAAAGAAAGAAGATTTTGATCTTGAGACCCGTTTTGGAAAATTTAGATTAAGAGCTTACCGCCAAACTACAAACGGGCAGGTTCATCTTGCGCTAACCAAAGGAAGCTGGAAAAGCGATGAAGAAATTCTTGTTCGTATGAATTCTACTCTGGTTAATAACGATATTTTGGGAACACTTACCAATGATGCCGAAAAGAAACTGGATAATATGTTTAGGGCGGTTAATGAAGAAGGTCGCGGTGCTATTGTTTTTATAAATCCTGCGGTACAATCTTTAAATTTATTACCAAGACTTGCCGAGCTTAAAGAACGCCAGAAAAAAGGCGAAGTAAAAGCTCCGCCTATTAATATGGATAATAAAGATTTTGGGATTGGTGCCCAGATTCTACACGACCTGGAAATTCATAAAATCAAATTGCTTTCTAACACCCAGCAAACAAAACGTGTGGGTATGATTGGCTACGGACTTGAAATTACCCGCTACGTAAATTATTAATTCACTTCAATAATTACCTCATCAAGAGGTCGTCGTACTTTTTTAAATTCAGAAAACATATCGTCTTCTGCACGATACCCTACCGGTAAAGCCAAAACCGATTTTAAATTATGCGCTTCTAAATTTAGAAGTTCATCGTATTTATCGGGTTCAAAGCCTTCCATCGGGCAGGCATCTATTTCTTCGGTAGCGCAAACGGTTAGTAGCGTTCCTAAACTTAAATAGGCCTGGTTTAGCGCCCATGCGTGTACTTCCTCTTCTGCTTTAGATTCAAAACTATCTACCAGAGATTTTTTAAAAGGCTCTAAAACCTCATCGGGGGTTTCCCTTAGGTGTTTTACCCTTTTGAAATATTGTTCAATAAAATCCTTATCAACTTTCTTTTCAATACAAATCACTAAAACGTGGGAGGCAGTATTCAACTGCTGCTGATTCCAGGAAGCACTTTTTAACTTTTCCTGAAGTTCTTTGTTACGCACTACTACCATTTTTAAGGGTTGTAACCCATAGGAAGTTGCGGTAAGATTAAAAGCTTCTTTTAGAATGTCTATTTTTTCTGAAGAAAGTATTTTCTCCGGATTGAACTTTTTGGTGGCATAACGCCATTGTAAAGCTTTAATATTCGTCATTTTTCACAAATTCTTTTAATAATTTCAAAGGTAAACATTCACATTCATTGCTTAAAGCATCCTCAATAAATTAAACATATAGGTAAACTAATATTCTTTATCTTCGTGTTATAACCGCCGAGGTCTATGAAGCTTTTTAGAAAACTAATTCTTGCTTTTGCACTTTTTGTAATTATAGGCATCCTTATCATTTTTGGACTGGAAGCTTATATCCAAAAAGAAACTTCAAACCTCATTTATTCTGAAATCACAGAATTACCCAGTGCTAAAACAGGAATAATCCTGGGAGCCAGCGTGCACGCAGATGGGAAATTATCGCCTATTTTACAAGATCGTGTAGAAACTGCCTATCAACTTTACCAGCAAAATAAAATTGAAAACTTCCTGATAAGCGGAGATCACAGAACCGACGATTATGATGAAGTTAATGCAATAAAAAATTACCTCATTGAGAAAGGGGTTTCTGCTCAAGACATCATTTTAGATCACTCGGGTTTTGACACTTACGATAGTATGTTTAGAGCAAAAGCAGTTTTTGAAATTGAAGACGCCATTGTGATCACGCAAAAATTTCATTTACCCCGTAGTCTTTATATCGCTAAAAACCTCGATGCATCCTATAGAGGTTTTGAAGCCGCTCCTTTAGCTTACACTTCTTCTGAAACGATTAAGCGCCGTGAACAACTTGCTAATTTTAAAGCTATTTGGGAACTAATTACCAATCAAAAACCCACTACATTGGAAAACCGAATAGATTAAATCTTTACTCGATAATCGAGATTAAAAGCACCGAGGCTTGCCTCGAAATTAAATTATGTTTTTCAATTAATGCTTCGTGAGCTTACTCTGAAGTAGTTTACCAATTTTTTTTTTACCTTTAAATATACTAACCTTAAATACCTAACAAATGCTTCAATGGGTAGTGCATATAATAATCGATGCCCTGGTATTACTTGCCGCGGCCAATATTATGCCTAAGGTAAAGCTTACAGGTTTTAAAACAGCTATAATTGTAGCACTTATTATAGGTTTACTAAGCTTCCTGTTAAGTTGGGTGATCACCCTTTTATTAAATGTAGCGACCTTGGGGATTTTTTACTTCCTGGGATTAGGATTTGTAACGCGCGTGGTGGCCTACGCCATTATTATCGAGATCGCGGACCAGTTTAGCGATGACTTTAAGACCGAAGGTTTTCTTCCTTCCCTGTGGTTAGCCATATTTATAGCTATTGTAGGCGGAATTGTAGATGCGATACTTTTTTAGGTTTTAGTTTGCCTAGACTTTTTTCAAGACCGATTCTTTTGCTTTTTATTACGGCGGCCAAACCAAATCATAAATCCGGTTACGGGAAGTGCGGCCACAAATAGGCTGGCAAAAAAGGCAATGATTTTACCGATAAGCCCAAAATATTGCCCGGTATGTAAACCATAGGTCATTTCCTGTAATTTCATTCCGGCACTTTTGCTGGAGTAGTCGTGATCTTTTAGTAGTGCCCCGGTTTCAGGATGAAAATAGAAGTTTGATTGATGGTCATAATCCAACGCATCAGGATAGGAACCCGTGGTTATTGGTGCGCTTCCACCCTGCTCCCAAACAAAGAACATTTCGTCACCGGGTTTTAATTTTAAAGTTTCAGCTAAAGCAATATCCATCGCAGCTTCAGAATAATTAGCACTTTCGATCTGAATATTTAATTGGTCTTCCGGTTTTTCCTGCCATAAATTTGCAAGATCATAAAGGCCGTGATTCATCCATTCATAGGAAAAACTAAGTCCGGTAATAGCAACAAACAAGGCAATTAGTGAAATATACAATCCGGTTACGCTATGCCAGTCGTAATTTAGACGTCGCCACTTCGCATTCCATTTTATTTTTAGCCGTTTCTTTAGGTTTTTTCGCTTTTTAGGCCACCATAATATTATTCCTGAAACCAGCATAAAAATGAAAATAAGGGTAGAAATACCTATCACCTGTTTTCCTATTTCCGGCGGAAGCCAAAGATGCATATGCAGATCTTCTACAATAAGAAAAAAGTCATTTTCAAGGTTTTCTTTCTGAAGAAATTCAGCCGAATAAGGATTAAAATAAATATGATACGGCACTTCATTTATTAGCGTATACACAAAAGCAGACCGATCGCTACCCTGGTAAACTACCATTCCCGGTTGAGCTTCAGGAAAAAGACTTTTAGTTTTTTTTTGAAGATTGGACGGTGCTACATATGCTGAAGCTTCAGGAGTTACTTTTCGGTAATCCCTGGTGATATCTTTGATTTCATCGTGAAAAACAAAGATGCAACCGGTAACAGCTACTATAAAAACAATAAGACCGGAACCAAGTCCCAGCCATAAATGAAGTTTAGCGATAAACTTCTTAAAGCTATTATTTTTCTTTTTATTCTTCATCTAAAAAAGTCACCACCAAAACTCAAAACAATTTTAGTGGTGACCAAAGAAATGCTATTTAATTAAAAATTATAAGTTAAGCTTGCTGCAAAGTTTCTTGGTCTTTGCGGATTTATTGTAGACCAACCGGTATAGTATTCTTCATTTGTAAGATTATTTAACTTCAAATTAATTCCAAATTTATCTACATTATAAAACAAAGAGGCGTTTAGAATAGTATAGGATGGTAGCGTGAAAACTCCTGCGGTTTGGCGATTAAAGATCATATTCTCACTAGCATAATTTCCACCAAAACCAAGTCCGAAACCTTCAAGATTTCCCTGAGTAAAACGATAACTCGCCCAGAAATTAGCTAAAGTTTCAGGCCCTGCAGATTCTGGTCTTCTTCCAAGAAAATCCACCTGATCAGATTCAGTTAATTCGCTATCGTTATGGCTAAATCCTGCTATTAAATTTAAACCTTCGATAGGGCTGGCAGTTACACTGGCTTCAAACCCGCGGCTATATTGTTCGCCATCCTGTACAAGGTTAAAAGGATTTTCGGCGTCTTGCATTACTATATTAGAAACCTGGATATCGTAATAACTTAAGGTAGCTGAAAGGTGATTATTCAGTAAATTAAATTTAGTTCCAACCTCAAATTGCTTTGCTCTTTCCGGGTCAAAAACCAAAGTTCTGCTTTCCCCCGTTTCAAGGTTATCTACCTGTCTTGGCCCAACGTTACTAAATCCATCCATATAATTTGCGAAAAGCGCTACTTTATCTAGAATTGGCTGATAAACCACTCCAAATTTTGGAGATAGCGCAGTCTGGCTATTGGTTTCAGTTTCAAACTGGTCTAATCTTAGGCTGGTCATTAAAGCAAGCTGCGGAGTAAAGTTAAGAACGTTAGAAATATATGCGCTATAAATATCTTCTTCAGCAATATTGTTATTTCGGTTTACATTTTCTAACAAACCTGCAGTGGCTTCTTTACTAAGAATTCCGCTATCATTATCTGTAATATAATTTGCAGGCTCGTAAATTCCGAAAACACTTTCGTTTACATTTTGCAAACTTGCATTCCCAATATAAACATCCCCATTTTTAATATAACCGGTATTATTGTCTATCACTCTTCTATTAAAGTAATCCAGGCCAACTACGGTACGGTTACGCATTCCTGCTATTTCAAAATCTCCAATGAAATTCTGTTGAATATCAGTGCTTAAAGTTGTAGAATTTTGATTGCTTATATAGCGAGAAAAAATAAGTCCTTCATCAAGATTAGTTACTTCCCCGGGTACTTCTTCCCTATTCTGCTTAAAGCGTGTGGTTTCGTATAAATATGAATAATTCCCCAAAGCTTTAGCCGAACCCGTTGAAACAGCTGTTTGTGAAGTCCATTGGTCTGAAAGTTCATAATTCATTTGTGCTTGCAAACTAAAGGTTGGATTTTCTACTGTAAGATCGTTACTGGTGTAAGAATTCTCATTATTATAGCCTAATTCTTCCAGGTTAGTAGCTGTAAGCGGCGCTCCTCTATCTACAAATAGCATTAAAGGATTTGTACTTTCAGAATCATAAAATTCAGTATTTACAAAGAACGAAAGTTTATCATTTACCTTATAACTTAATGAAGGCGCTACAAACAAAGACTTATTAAAGCCTGCATCCTGGAAGCTATTTTCGGTATGATACGCCGTATTAATTCTTAAAGCAACATCGCCGGTTTCGTCAAGCGGAGTGTTCACATCGGCAGTTACACGATTAAGCCCGAAGCTGCCAAGAGTGTAAGAAATATTTCCGCCAAAATAATTATAAGGCTTTTTGGTTGTAATATTTATTAGTCCGCCATAAGAAACAAGGCTACTGCCGTATAAAGTTCCCGAGGGGCCTTTAATCACTTCTATATTTTCCATATTCGCAGGATCTGGACTTCCGTTAGTTAGTGCCGGCAATCCATTTACTAAAGTTGGTTGTACGGGAAAACCTCTAAGAGAAAAATATCCTGCGCCATCATTGCCACGCCCTGTAGATTCCCAAAGCTTGGTAAGACCTGATGCGTTTTTAATCGCATCGTCAAAATTGGTAATTACCTGTTCCTGTAAAAGCTCAGCGGTAATATTATTATAAACCTGCGGATTTTCGATCTTTTTAAGTGGCATCTTTGCTACACTTACACTGGTATTTCGGGTAAATTTATTTCCATTTCCATTTCCCCTCAATACAACTGTACCCAGTTGCTCTTGCTTTCCTATTAAAATAATAGATGGAATTTTTGTGGTTGTACCTGGCTGTACATTAACCTTTAGGTTTTGGGTCTCATAACCTACATAAGAAACCTGGATGGTATAATTTCCCTCTGGAATATTCTTTAAGCTAAATTCTCCGCGGTTATTGGTTTCATCCCCAATTTGAAGACCTTTAACTTCTATATTTACATTAGACAACGCATTTGCCTCGCTATTTACTACACTACCTTTTATTGCCCCAGTGCTTTGAGCAAAACTAATTTGAATAGCAAAAAGAAATAGAATAATGAGGTTCTTTGAAAGCTTCATTAGTGTTTGTTTTTATTTAGATTGATTTTAAATACCACGCAAATGTATAAAGCAAATTGAATTTTTAAAAGCTTATTTATAATTATTTTAAATAAAAATAGCTCGTGAAAGTGCAGCTTTTTGGGTATCAAAGAAATAGATCACAAAAATTTATACTGCTAAAAGCACATTTGATCTTTTCTTAACTGCTTCCGGTTACTAATCTTTTATATTTGCCGCTTAAATTTGCGCTATGATAAAATTGATTGTTACCGATATGGACGGAACTTTGTTGAATGATCAACACGAGATCCACCCCGATTTTTGGGAAATAGAAGAATCGCTGAATGAAAAGGGAATTATGTTTTCGGTAGCCAGTGGTCGTCAATTTTATAACCTGGAAAGCAAGTTTGATAGAATTAAAGACCGAATGCTCTTTTTTGCTGAAAATGGCACCCATGTGGTTCATAAAGGAAAAGATCTTTATGTAAACTCGTTAGATAAGTCAGCCGCAATGGATTTTATTCGAAAAGGAAGGGAACTTCCCGAAACCCATTTGGTTTTGTGTGGAAAAAGCTCGGCCTATATAGAAAGCAAAGACGATAGCTTCTTTAACGAGATCAATAAATTCTACAAAAGAATTGAAAAGGTTGAAGATCTTACAGAAGTAGACGACACCATTCTAAAAGTTACTTTTTGCAACTTTAACGGCGTTGAAGAACACACTTTTCCTCATTTTAAAGAATATACAAACGACTATAAGGTAGCTATTGCGGCTAATGTTTTTATAGATATTACCTCTATAACTGCAAATAAAGGAAATGCTATAAGCGGAATTCAAAAAGAGTTAGATATTTCTCCTGAGGAAACTCTGGTTTTTGGCGATTATCTTAACGACCTGGAAATGATGCAGAACGCGAAATACAGTTATGCGATGAAAAATGCGCATCCTGAAATTATTAATGCGAGCAATTATATAACTACTTTCAGTAATAACGAAAATGGAGTTTTAAAAACCATAGACGAGCTAGGCTTGCTTAAAGCAGAATATACTCTAAAGAGCTAAACCTTATTATCGTTAACTTCAATCCAATAGCCATCGGGATCCTGAAAGTAAATTTGCCTGATCCCGTCGGGCCGGTTGGTGAACGTATCTTTTTCACCTTTCCCGTTTTCAAAAGGAATATTATTAGTTCTTAGCAAATCCATAAATTCAGATAGATTTGCAGTATTAAAAGCAGAATGAAAACCTTTATGCTTTTCTATTCGCGCATCGCTTTCCACCAAATGCAACTGTACTTTATTATCTAGCTGAAACCATTTAATATGGTCTCCCAGGCCGCCATTATCTATTTGTTCTAACCCAAGAATATTCTTGTAAAAATTCACTGAAGTCTTTAGATCTTTTACCCTAATGGTATCGTGATCTTTTCTAAGCTTAAAGGGATTTGCAGCTGATTTAGCTGAAAATAATATGATTATAGCTGAGCCTCTATTCTTCATCTCCAAAAAAATTTTCTTCAAAGTAGCAATAAACCTACTTTCTTACAAAAAAAATACTCTTTGATATATTATAATGAAAATTACGTAAATTTATTCAGCATAGTTCGTTGATAATCAGAATACATCACTAACCAAAACTTATAATTATGAAGCTCTTAATTTATCTCCTGGCTTTTGTTAGCCTGCCATTACTCGCACAGGAAGCAATCCAACCAAAAGATTATACCATTGAACAATTTTATGAAAACACTCGAATAGCGGGAGGTTATTTTTCTCCTGATGAAGACAAATTGCTGGTAAGTTCAGATAAAAGTGGAATATTTAATCTATTTGAAATTGATATTTCGAACGCAGAAATGCAACAAATCACTAACTCTAAAGAAGATTCTTACTTCGCTATAGATTATGTTCCAAATTCAGAGAATATGCTTTATTCCGCAGATAAAGGCGGTAACGAGATCAATCATATTTACCTATTGGAAGAAAACGGAAATTCCACAGATCTAACCCCGGGTGAAAATGAAAAAGCACAGTTTGCAGGTTGGAATAAAGATAAATCTGGCTTCTATTATATTTCAAATAAAAGAAACCCACAATTTTTTGACCTCTATGAAATGGATATGCAGAGTCTGGAAAGCGAAATGATCTATAAAAATGAAGAAAATCTTACGGTAGAGGATATTTCTCACCATGGGCAACTCCTGGCACTCTCAAAATCAATCACTACCAGTGAAAACAAGCTCTTTCTTTATAACCTTCAAACCAAAGAAATGACAGAGCTTTCAGCCAAAGCTGCACAATATTCGGCTTCGGGTTTTGATAAAAACGATGAGCACTTCTATTACATTACTAACGCCGGACGAGAATTTAAAAGCCTAATTGAATATAATTTAAAAACCAAAAAAAGCAACAACCTGTTTGAAACCAATTGGGATGTAATGTATAGTTACCTTAGTGAAAATGATAAATACCGTGTAATAGGAATTAATGAAGATGGTAAGAATAGCCTGATAATTAACAATACGCAAACCGGTGAAGAAGTAGATCTTCCAGATATGCAAAATGAAGATATTGTAGCCGTAAATATTTCAGATAGCGAAGAATTAATGAGGCTTACCATTGGTACCGCCAAGGCTCCAAATAATCTTTATGTGTATGATTTTTCATCTGGAGACCTAAAGAAATTAACCAACACCTTAAACCCTGAAATAGATGCTGAAGATTTGGTTTCGGCTGAAGTTGTTCGCTACGAATCTTTTGACGGCCTGGAGATTCCAGCTATTTATTACAAACCTCATCAAGCTTCAGAAAATAATAAAGTACCGGCATTGGTTTGGGTGCATGGTGGTCCGGGCGGTCAATCGCGAGTAGGTTATTCTGCATTAATTCAATATTTGGTAAACCAGGGTTATGCGATACTGGCTGTAAATAACCGTGGCAGTAGCGGTTATGGAAAAACCTTTTTTAGAATGGATGATAAAAAACATGGTGATGAAGATCTTAAAGATTGTATTTGGGGCAGAAAATGGCTTCAAGATCAAGAATATATAGACGCTGATAAAATAGGAATAATAGGCGGCAGCTATGGTGGATACATGACGATGGCCGCCATGACTTTTACTCCAGATGAGTTTGAGGCGGGAGTAAATATTTTTGGTGTTACCAACTGGCTGCGCACCTTAAAATCTATCCCTCCTTACTGGGAAGCTTTTCGTGAGGCACTTTATGAGGAAATGGGTGACCCGGTAAAAGATTCTATAGCTCTATATAATAAATCACCGCTTTTTCATGCTGACCAGGTTAAAAATCCCGTTATGGTTTTACAAGGAGCAAACGATCCCAGGGTACTCCAGGTAGAATCTGATGAAATTGTAGCCGCTTTAAAGGAAAATGATGTACCAGTAGAATACATTGTTTTTGAAGATGAGGGCCACGGATTTATCAAAAAAGAAAATGAAATTAAAGCTTACAGGCAAATCAGGGAATTTCTGGATAAATACTTAAAAGAAGAAGAATAGAGTTGCTCAGGCAAACTACTTCGAAGCAAGTTCACTAAGTATTACGATTGGAAAATGTAATTTTTTTCGAGGCAAAACTCGAATCATTTAATCTCCATTTTCGAGTAAACTCTAAAACTCCGGTTAAACATTTAGTACCGATTTCAAAAAGCCTTATCTTGGTCTTGCAATCGCAATAACTGACTATGCTGTATATTTTACATCATCCTGAGGATAGGGAAAAAATGGAAGAAGATATCTTTCCATTATTAGAAAATACGAAAAAAGAGATTTTAAGCTATCCTGAAACTGACTTTAAACGAGGAGAAAATGATATTATAGTCACCTATTTAAGCGATGAAAATCTAAGAGAGTTTTTACCCAGGGCGGCACAGGAAAATATTAATATTGGTATTTTACCTCATCCCGAAAATACTTATACTACCAAAGGTTTAGGTATTTCAGAAGATCCCGAAAAAGTCATCGAGGAAATTCTCAATAATAAAGAGGTGCATAAACTGGATATGCTTTTCTGCAATGATATTCCCGTTTTCCAATCTGTGAATATTGGGAATGTTTTTATTTTTACGGAAGACCATCAGAATAATAACGTCTTTCGGGAGGTGCTTTCCTTCTTTAAAAATATTAGGCACGTATCCTCTCTTTCTCATAATTCTTACGAATTAACTTCAGAAGATGAAAAAATAATTCGCACCTCGGCGCTGGGGATAATTGTGGTAGAACACGCACTCAGTTCCGTAGTTTCCAGGAGGCTGGTTTCAGATAGTTCGCTTAACGATGGTTTGTTTAGCGCGCTTATTCTTTCGCCTACCAATTTATTACAATTAATCTGGTTTTTATTGCGCAGTTTACTCCCCGGCGGAAAACAGCTCAATAAAACCCCGTCTTTTATAGGAAGAATAAGAATTCATAAACTTAAAATAAAAAACAATTCCGCTATTGAGTTCACAATAGATGGCGAAAAGGAGCAAGCTGAAGAAATAACTCTCAGGGTAGATCAGGAATCATTATGTCTCGCACAATCCAGTAAATACGACACCCAGAAAGATGAAGCCAATCTCAAAAAAAGCATTCAAACCAATACTTTACCAACTGGTGAAAAACGAGAGGAATTAACCAAACGTACCCTTCCGATATATCCAAGGGCTACTACCGAAGAATTTCAGGAATTGTTTAAAGTGTTGCGAGAAAATTCTAAAATCAGTTCGGTTTATGTAGTTATGATGATCCTTTCTACTTTAATTGCAACTTTTGGGCTTTTTGGAGATTCCTCTCCGGTAATAATTGGAGCGATGATACTGGCGCCAATTATTTCTCCCATTGTATCATTTGCAATGGGAATGGTACGTTACGATAAGAATATGCTTAACCAGGGGCTTATAACCATTCTTATTGGTACGGGAGTTTGTTTATTATTTTCGGCAGGAGTTAGTCTTATTATTCCAATTAAAATAATTACTTCTGAAATAGATGCCCGGCTATCTCCCACCCTTTTAGATATGGGAATTGCTGTAGCTTCAGGTATTGCCGCAGCTTATGCTCATGCTAAAGAAGGCATTGCTAAAAGCCTTGCAGGCGTTGCAATTGCGGTGGCATTAGTACCTCCACTCGCCGTAGCGGGAATTGGAATTGGCTGGTGGGACTGGGCAGTATTTTCAGGAGCATTTTTATTGTATTTAACCAACCTTGCCGGAATTATTATGTTCGCCGGAATCACCTTTCTTTTTCTTGGATTTGCGCCATTTAGAAGAGCCAGGATCGGATTAATTTATACCCTAATTTTAATTGGAATGGTCATGGTGCCACTTTCTCTTTCCTTTAACCGAATTAAAAAAGAGGCTAATATCACTCGTCAACTGGAAGGATCTACAATAAATGAACTAGTAATTAGAAATGTGAGTGTGAGGTTTGAAGAACCGCTAAGAGTTTCTCTAACACTGGTTGGCCCCGATAACCTGGAAGGTGATGAAATTAGGGAAATTAAAAATGAAATAGAGGAAAATATTGGCGAACCCATTAAACTTGAAGTGATCTCTGCCCGGGGCTTTTAAAATTTCAAAATCCAAATAATAAACTGAATTCAAGGTAATTACGAAGTTTATAGAATAAAATATTTCCTTCAGGCAAACATTCATTTGTTTCATCGTAAATCTTAGAATAAAAGCTGAAAAATTAGGGAAAACATGTTAATAACAGCCATAATTGAGTTAAGCTTCTCTAAAAAACACAAATTAATGAGCAATATTTTTTGAATAGCAATAGCGTATTTATAGATTGCGAGTCATTTAAAAATTTAAACAAAGATTATGATTAAATCAAAGAAGATTGCAGGTTTATTATTCGCTTTCGCCCTTTTAGGCACAGCAAGTGTATTTGCTCAAACCCAGCAATTACCGCAACAACAGCAACAAGCTGTAGAAGTAGATGTTAGCGACGAGGAGCTTTCTAAATTTGCTGATGCTTACCAAAGAATTAGAATGGTAAATCAGGAAGCACAAAAAGCAATGGCGAAGAAAGTTGAAGATAGCGGATTTGATATTCAACGTTTTAATGAAATTCACCAGGCGGCTTTAGACCCAAATACTGAAAGTGACGCAACTGAGGAAGAGAAGAAAAAGCACAAAGAAGTAGTTGCAGAAATTGAAAGTATGCAAGGCGAATTTCAAAAAGAAATGGAAAACGCTATTTCAGAACAAGGTCTTGAGGTTGAACGTTACGAGAAAATCGCGATGGCGCTTCAAACCGATACCGAATTACAACAGCGTTTACAACAGCTAATGCAAGGATAATTTCTAAATAGTTTTTAGAAATCTAATAAAAAGGTCATCTTCTTAGATGGCCTTTTTTATGTTTATTTTATAACTTGATTTTTGGTACAACAGCGCAAGTAGGCTATATTTTTAGATAGATTCTAAAAAGAAATTCAATTTGAAATCTGGGCCTAAAACTTACTTTATATTAATAGCTTCAATTTTAATTTCTCAATTAAATTGGAGTGCTCTGTACGCACAAAAAACCATGAAACAAAAAGACACTTTAAAATTTGAAAACAAAGTAGTACCCGATGAAATATGGCGTGAAACCTATGTTGCACTTTCTCATTACCCCGAATTAAAAGATACTCCTATTGAATTTAAATTTAAAAAGAAGATCCAGAAATCTTTTATGCAGGCCCAGCCAAAACTTTCGGGTTTATTAAAAAATAAGAAAAATCGTTCTTATTTTGTAATGATAAGTGAACACATTAAGATTGAAGATGAAATCTTTGATGTAAAAAATGTTCCTTCAGAAGTCTTAATTGGTTGGATTGGTCACGAGTTGGGCCATATTATGGATTATCGCGAGCGTAGTGCGGCAAATATGGTTTGGTTCGGCATTAAATATTTAACTTCTAAGAAATATATTCAGGAAGCTGAAAGAGCCGCAGACACCTATGCGGTAAACCACGGCCTTGGTAAATATATTATCGCCACTAAGGATTTCATCTTAAACCACACGCATCTTGCAGATTCTTACAAGGAGCGAATCAAGAAATTATATCTTTCGCAAGAAGAAATTATGGCCTTAATTGACGAAATAGACGAAGACGACGATTAAGCGTTCTTTTCGCTAACGAATTTCTCCCACTTCGCAAATTTCTCTTCGTCCATAACTTTTTCCATTTTCACCTGCCCACCTTTTTTCTTATTGGCAGCACTCCACTCCGGGAAAATATCTGGATGAATTTTGGTCACCTTTACACCTTTTAAAGCTTTAGAACGGGCTACCTTATAATTCTTATTAGCATTTTTCAACGATTCATCTAGAGCCTCTTTAAGTTCTTCTTCTGAAGTTTCGCCTTCGGTTCCTAAATACCAGTGGTGATGAAATTCACCATCAATTCTTACCGCAGCAAGGGTAAATTCAGGAATTTTAATATCAAATTTTTCCTCTAGCTCCTGTACGGCATCATTCATTTTATTCACTGAAAGTTGAGAACCAACCACATTTAAAAAGAATTTTGTTCTTCCGGTAATGCGAATTTCCTTCCGCTTTACATCGGTAAATTTAATTGTATCTCCAATAAGATATCTCCACGCACCGGAAACCGTACTAATAAGTAATACATAATCTTTTTCTTCTTCAACTTCATCTAAAGAGATCACCGGCGCATCATCTACTATAGAACCGTCCTGATTAATATATTCTGCCTTAAACGGAACAAATTCGAAGTAAATTCCGTTATCCAGAATAAGTTTCATGGCATTGGTATCAGGTCTTGCCTGTACCGCCAAAAATCCTTCTGAAGCAAGGTAAGTATCAATAACGGTAATAGGCCGCGCCAATAACGCATTAAAACTCTTTTCATAAGGTTCAAAAGCAACACCTCCTGAAGCATACACCTGCAGGTTTGGCCAGATATCATGAATATTATCAAGGTTATTATATTCAATAACCTTTTTCATCATTAATTCTAACCATGAAGGAATTCCGCTTAATGCACCAATATCCCAGTTTTTAGCGTTTTCGGCTATGCGTTGTACTCGCTCATCCCATTCTTCAATCTTAGAGATTTCTTCTCCGGGCTTGTAATAACCTCGAAACCAAAAAGGAATATTACTGGCGCTAATTCCGCTAATTTCACCTTCTTCATGATCACCTTCTTTTTCCAGATCTGTAGAACTACCGAGCATCATAATTTCTTTTTCAAAGAAATCTGGTGGAAGATCAAAATTACTAAGGGCACTTACTTGCTTTATTCCTGCTTTCCTAATAGATTCAAGCATTTCATCGGTCACGGGAATACGTTTACTCGATTTCCCTGTAGTTCCAGAGCTTACCGCGAAATAAGGCGGTCTTCCCGGCCAGGTCACATCCCCTTCCCCATCGTGCAACTTGTGCCACCATTCTTCATTTAGCTTATTATAATCAAAGTAAGGCACCTTTTCAGCAAAAGCTTTCTGAATATCATCAGCCTTTAAAATCGATTCAAAATCGTAATGCTTTCCAAACTGTGTATCTTTTGCTTTTTTAAGTAACTTGGTAAGTACTTCTTGTTGGGCTTCTTTCGCTTCCGGTTCTGAAACAATGGTATCGCGAAGATCTATAAGACTTTTTATTAAGGAACCTACTATGGGCATAATTCTGGTTTTTATCTATGGTTATTTTGAAATAATGAAGATAAAAAAAACCAAAACCATCACTATTAATGTCTTGACAATTATCAAGAATTTAACCTTTTAATGCACTAAGAATTTTGTAAACTTTCAACGCATTTTTCGGCGCACCTTTCTCCATCTATTGCTGCAGAAATTATACCGCCGGCATAACCGGCTCCTTCCCCGCAAGGATACAGTCCTTTTATTTGTATATGCTCAAAACTGTAAGGATCTCGCGGAATTCTTACCGGGGAAGAAGTTCTGGATTCCGGGGCGTGAACCACGGCATCGTTGGTTAGAAAGCCAGGCATACTCCTATTAAATTCTATAAAACCTTTCTGTAAAATTTTATGAATAAATTTTGGGAATACATCTCCTAAATCAGCAGAAGTTACTCCGGGTTTATAGGAAGTTACCGGCAAATTCTTAGATATTTTCCCCTGTGTGAAGTCCATTAAGCGTTGTGCCGGGACTTTTTGTGTACTTCCGCCCTCCAACCAGGCTTTTTGCTCTATTTTTTTTTGAAATTCCATTGCAGCCAATGGATTCTTTTCAACATTTATAAAGTCTGAAAGTCTTAATTCTACTACAATTCCGGAATTAGCCGTTGGTTGATCGCGTTTACTGGGTGACCAGCCATTGGTTACTACCTCTCCCGGAGAAGTTGCACAGGGAGCGATTATTCCGCCGGGGCACATACAAAACGAATACATTCCCCTACCCTTTACCTGTTTAACGATACTATAAGGTGAAGGCGGAAGAAATTCTCCCCTGGAATCACATTTATATTGAATTTGATCTATAAGTTCTTGTGGATGCTCTACCCTTACCCCAAGGGCAAAAGCTTTGGCTTCAATTTTTATATTTTTTCGGTGTAAAAGTTCAAAAATATCCCTAGCTGAATGTCCCGTAGCCAGAATGATCTTTTTCGCCTTAATACTTTCCCCGCTTAGAGTTTTTATGCCTGCTACTTCATTATCTTTAATAAGAATATCGGTTAGCCGGGTTTCAAAAAGAACTTCTCCTCCACAGGCAGTAATAAGTTCACGAATATCTGCAATAATTGCCGGAAGTTTATTAGTTCCTATATGAGGGTGCGCCTCGACCATAATCTCTGGGGTAGCGCCAAAACCTACAAGTAATTTTAAAATTCGGTCTACATCACCGCGTTTTTTAGAACGGGTATAAAGTTTACCATCACTATAGGTACCTGCACCGCCTTCGCCAAAACAGTAGTTGGAGTCTTCGTTTACAATATGTTCAATATTTAAGGCCTTTAAATCGCGACGACGAGTTCTAACGTCTTTGCCACGTTCAATAATTATGGGTTTAAATCCCAGCTCTATACAGCGCAAGGCTGCGAATAATCCGGCAGGCCCTGCTCCTACTATAATAATTTCTTCGTTATTCTTTACATTTTCATATTCTGGCAGGCGAATCTTGTCTTCTTTAAATTCCTCATTCACATAGACCTCTACCTTTAAATTGATCTTTACCGCCCGTTGCCTGGCATCTATAGATCGCTTTAATATATTTATAGCGGTTATTTCTTTCAGCGGAATACTGCCGTGGCGGGAAACAGCTCTTTTAATTTGTGCTTCGTTTGCTGCTTCTGCCGGGCTTACTCTAATTTGATATTGGTATTTCATTGTATAAAATCTAAACGAAACTATCTCGAGGCAAGCCTGCGAGGTATTAACTATATTTTTTTAATTTCCGAGATGTCCCTAATCTTCGGGATCAATTTTAAATCTTGATTCTCGAGCAAAAATATGATTTTCAAATTTGTTCCATAGATTTTTAAACTTTTGAAGTATCTGTTAAATAATCCCAAACAGGAAAGGTTTTTTTTAGGTCGCTTTATAATTTTAACTTATTTTGTCAAATATTTAAAATCCTAAATCTTATTTCAAATTTATACTACAATGAATTTAACCTCACGATATCCAATGGTTTCTTATGAAGAAGCCTCTCCAGAAGTTCAGGCTATTTATGATGATACCAAAAAGACCCTTCAATTGCCTTTTGTTCTTAATTGGTTTAAATGCCAGGGGAATAACGCTACTTTATTAAAAGGAAATTGGGGAAAATTAAAAAGCACCTTGATGGAAGGTGAAGTACCAAATGTGCTTAAGCAACTTATTATTTATAATGTCTCAAAGCAACGTGGTTGCAATTACTGCTCACACGCGCACGGTATTTTTGCTGATAGTATGAGCGCCATGATCTCTGAGGAAGAAGGTTTTAAAGCTACCGAAAATATTGATTCTCCATCTATGCCGGCCAGTTTTAGAACAGCGGTGAAAATTGTTACCAATGCAGCCCTAAACCACAGTGAAGTATCTGATGAAGATTTCCAGGAATTGGAAAAAGCAGGTTTCACCGAAAAGGAAGTTCAGGAATTGATGGCACAGGCCGATTTAGTAAACATGCTGAATACCATAGCTGATGTTTCCGGAATCAAAATAGACAACGAATTACTGGAAACTCCAGAATAACATTTATGGAATCCCTACAGGATAGGAACTCGCGGGTTTACAGAATTACTTATGAAACTTTTTCTAAATTCAGCAACAACTTAAATCGTTGTAAGAGTTTAGAAGAAGTCTCTAAGGTTTCCGAGCGTTTCTTAAAATATTTGCTGAATTTCCATCTATTCAGGATTAGTGTTAACCAGGCTGGTTCTTACCTGGTTTACTGCCAATGTAATTCAAAAGGAGAATTTGAACTTGTTCCGAAAGAAAATCTGCTTCCATATGAAGTAAAGATCCTGGAAGACAATATTCCTATTAGAACCGAAATGATTCCGATTGAATTAAGCAAAAAAATTTCTGAAACAATTTTAGAGTCGCCTTTTCTCTGGTGCTGGACCTTTAAAAAAATGGATATAGATTTTACCGTTTCCCTGGTAGCCGATGAGAATAAAGCCTTTGATACTGGAGATATTGAAATGTTGAAATTGATAAGCGACAGTTTCCAGGCTAAATTCCAGGAAATCTATCTTAAAGAAGAATTAAACAGTAAAAATAAATCCCTTCTTCAGGCTTTAGACATTATTAAAAATCAGAATAGAAAGATCAACCAGATCGTAGAGAATCAAAAACAAACTATTGCCGATCGTACTAAAGAAGTCGTGGAAAAAAATGAGAAATTATTGCGTATTTCGGCTTTAAACGCTCATAACGTAAGGGAACCTTTATCCAGAATTCAGGGTATAGTTCAACTTTATGATGTTTTTGATGATGCAACCTGCAGGGAAGAACTTCTGCCAAAACTCAAACAGTCTTCAGAAGAAATGGACCAGGTTTTGCAAGAAGTAATTAAAATGGCCACTACCGAATTGAACCAATTAAAAGCAAATGAGTTATGAGCACCATTATACTGGTAGACGACCAGCCCATAGCCAATTTTATCACGCGAAAACTCCTGGAAATTGAAGGTTATAATGAAGATGTTATAGACTTCACCAATCCTGAAGAGGCTTTGGTATATTTGGAAGATAAACAAAACACGCTCATTTTTTTAGATTTAAATATGCCAGAAATGAACGGATGGGAATTTTTAGATTATCTAAAATCTAAATCTCAAGAACATAGAATTATTATCCTTACTTCTAGTACCAGCACCATAGATCAAAACCGGGCTAAAGAATATGATTCGGTGATAAAATATGTAGAAAAACCATTGAACAAAGATAAATTCAAGAAACTTCAACCATTTTTGCAACAGCAATAAATTACTTTTGATTAAACTCAATAAGTATTTTTTACAAGGCAATAATTAAATCTCGATTTTCGAGTAAATGAACATACAACCCAACCATAAAGCACTTTTAGAACTCGCCCACGCTAAAATGCATTTTGGAAAATACAAAGGCTATTTTTTAAGCGATATTCCCGAATATTATTTGGTCTGGTATCGGCAAAAAGGATTCCCCGAAGGAAAGCTTGGTCAACAAATGAGCGAGGTCTTTGAACTTAAACTTAATGGGATGGAACAATTGCTTAGAGATATAAGAAGAAAGTTTCCAAAACCCTGAATTTTCCGCAGTTAAAAACCTGGTTTTAACTTTTAAAATATTAGGTTTAAAATTAACGCCTTTTCTATTCTTCTTTGTAATTTAGCGCCCTGAATAAAACAACGCAACAAACACTTCAAAGATGGCCGAAACCAAGTATATTTTTGTCACCGGCGGCGTTTCTTCTTCCCTCGGGAAAGGGATTATAGCAGCTTCACTGGCAAAATTATTACAAGCGCGTGGATTTAGAACCACTATTCAGAAACTCGACCCTTACATTAACGTAGATCCCGGCACGCTTAACCCTTACGAACACGGCGAGTGTTATGTTACCGAGGATGGCGCCGAAACCGATCTTGACCTTGGACACTACGAACGTTTTTTAAATGTAAATACTTCCCAGGCAAACAATGTGACTACCGGCCGTATCTACCAAAGTGTTATTGAAAAAGAACGCCGTGGGGAATTTTTAGGAAAAACCGTTCAGGTAGTTCCTCATATTACCAACGAAATAAAAGACCGAATCCAGATTTTAGGTCAGAATGGTGAATATGATATCGTTATTACTGAAATTGGTGGAACTGTAGGTGATATTGAATCCCTGCCGTACATTGAAGCGGTACGTCAATTAAAATGGGAATTAGGCGATGAAAATGCTTTAATTATTCATCTTACCCTTGTCCCTTATCTTGCCGCCGCAGGTGAGCTTAAAACCAAACCAACCCAACATAGTGTAAAAACTTTGATGGAAAGCGGACTTAAAGCCGATATCCTGGTTTGTAGAACAGAACACGAACTTTCAGATGATATTCGTCGTAAACTAGCTATTTTCTGTAACGTAAGACAGGAAGCAGTAATTCAAAGTATTGATGCGGCTACTATTTATGATGTTCCGAATTTAATGCTGAAAGAAGGCCTGGATACCGTAACACTAAAGAAATTACATTTACCAGATGACACTACACCAAATTTAGACCGGTGGAACCAGTTTTTGGATAGACATAAAAATCCTAAAGCTGAAATCACTATTGGTTTAATTGGAAAATATGTAGAATTACAGGATTCTTATAAATCTATTCTTGAAGCTTTTATACACGCAGGTGCCGAGAATGAAGTTAAGGTGAATGTAGAAAGTATTCATTCAGAATTTATAAATGAAAATACTATAGACCATAAATTCGCGAATTTAGACGGAGTTTTGGTTGCGCCCGGATTTGGCGAACGCGGTGTAGAAGGAAAAATTGATGCCGTTAAATATGCAAGAGAACATAATTTGCCATTTTTAGGCATTTGTTTAGGAATGCAAATGGCAGTAATTGAATTTGCAAGAAACGTATTAAAGTTAAAAACTGCCAATTCTACCGAAATGGATCCTAAAACCAAACACCCGGTTATAGATCTTATGGAAGAGCAGAAAGAGGTAACTCACAAAGGCGGAACAATGCGTCTTGGAGCCTGGGATTGTAAACTTACCGAAGGTTCTAAAATTCAAAAAGCTTACGGTAAAACCGAGATCAAAGAAAGGCATCGTCACCGTTATGAATATAACAACAAATACAAAGACGAGCTGGAAAAATCTGGAATGTTAAGCACAGGAATCAACCCTGAAACAGGCCTGGTAGAAGTGGTAGAATTAAAAGACCATCCATGGTTTGTAGGAGTACAATATCATCCCGAATATAAAAGTACGGTTGCTACTCCGCATCCGGTATTTATCGCCTTTATTAAAGCAGCATACGATTTTTCAAAAAATAAAGAAAATGCCAGTCTGGCATAAAATCAATAATGGCCGACTTATTGACCAAAAGCAAGTTATAGTTTAGAAAAGCATGGAAGAAAAGAAATTTGATGTTCAGTCCTTAATTGGATTTATACTTATTGGTGGAATCTTAATTTGGATGTTATACACCAATAGCGCTTCAGAAGAAGTAGTAGACCCACAGCAAGAAACCGAACAGGTTGAGGTTCCAGGAAATACAGATTCCAACCAGCCACCGCAACAAGAACAAGACTTACAAAGCCAGGGCGCAGATTCTACTGCTCTTGCCCAGGCACGTGAGCGTTTAGGCGCTTTTGGGTATTCGGCAAGTCTTCCATCGGCTACAGAAAATACTACCACAATTTCTAACGATGTTTTAGAACTTAAAATAGACAATAAAGGTGGATATATTTCAGAAGCAAGGTTAACCAATTATAAAACCTTCGATTCTATTCCGGTTTATTTAATTAAAGACGGGAATGCTTCCTTCAACATTAATTTCACCACTACAGACGGAAGAACACTAGATACTGAAAATCTATATTTCGAACCTGAAGTAACTCAGAATGGAGATAACCATATTATCTCTATGAAGCTTAAAGTTTCAGAAAACGAATTTCTTGAATATCGTTATGTGCTGAAACCAGGTGAATATATGCTGGATTTCAGCATTAGATCCCAGGGATTAAACGATGTCATAAACAGTTCGAGAGATATTAATTTAAACTGGGAATTAAAAGGTTATCGCCACGCAAAAAGTATTTCCTACGAAAATCGTTATACCGAACTCATCTATGAATATGACGAAGGTGATGACGATTATTTAGGTAGCGGTGATTTTGAAGAACAGGAAGATGAAAATATTACTTATGTAGCCTTCAAACAGCATTTCTTCACCTCTATATTATTAACAGATAATCCTTTTGAGAGAGGAAAATTCACCTCCGAAAACCTGGTTCAAGACGAAGAGGTAGATACCGTTTATACCAAAAAATTTGCTGCGCAATTGCCTTTAGAATTACAGGGTGGGGAGCTTAATTATAATATGGACTGGTACTACGGGCCTACAGATTATAAGATCTTAAACGATTATGACCGTAACCTTGATGAAGTTGTACCATTAGGTTGGGGAATTTTTGGATGGATCAATAAATATGTATTCATCCCGTTCTTCGCATTTTTAAGCGGAGTTTTACCGAGCTACGGTATTGCAATTATTGTAATGACCATTGTTGTGAGAATTGTACTTTCTCCGGTTACTTACAAATCTTATCTCTCACAAGCTAAAATGAAGGTTTTAAGACCTGAAATTAACGAGCTTAACGAGAAGTATAAGGATAATGCGATGAAAAAACAGCAAGAAACTATGAAGCTGTATAGTAAAGCAGGAGCCAGCCCAATGAGTGGTTGTTTACCCGCCTTAATGCAAATTCCGGTTTTCTATGCTTTATTCCAATTCTTCCCAAGTGCTTTCCAGTTAAGACAGAAAGGATTTTTATGGGCAGACGATTTATCAAGTTATGATACTATAGCCGAGTTACCGTTCACCATTCCATTCTATGGAGATCACGTGAGTTTATTCCCAATTTTAGCGTCTATTGCAATCTTTATTTATATGATGATGACTACGGGACAGAGTATGCAGCAAACCCAGCAACCGGGAATGCCTAATATGAAATTTATTATGTACCTGTCTCCGCTAATGATGTTGTTCTTCTTTAATAACTATGCGAGTGGACTTTCATTATACTACTTCACCTCTAACCTTATTACCATAGGTATTATGTTGGTGATCAAATATGTGATTATTGATGAAGATAAAATTCACGCAAAGATCCAGGAAAACAAGAAAAAGCCTAAAAAGCAGAATAAGTTCACCAGGAAAATGCAGGAAATGATGGAGCAGGCAGAACAGCAAAAAAATCAACAGAAGAAAAAGTAAACTGATTTTAGCTTAAAATAGAGAAACCTGGTCTAAAAATAATTTTAGACCGGGTTTTTTCTTACGTCATCCTGAACTTGTTTCAGGATCTATTAGGTTGGAAAAAATTAAATCATTCTAGATCCTGAAATGAATTCAGGATGACGATAAATTGAAAAGTTTTTTTTAAAAACTGCTATTAATTCTTATCCCCAAGAAGAGGCACGAACCTAAACTGCCCAAATTCGGTTTTATCGAATTCAGTAGGAGATTTTCTTATAAAAAGGGTCATCGTTTGCACATCGTCGCCCACAGGAATTACCATCCTGCCTCCAACTTTTAACTGTCCTAAAAGATCTTTAGGAACAAAAGGAGCGCCAGCAGTTACAATTATTTTATCAAAAGGTGCATAATCTGGCATTCCTTTGTAGCCATCTCCAAAACTAAGATGCTTAGGACGATAGCCTATTTTATTCAGAAACATTTTTGTTTTTCTATAAAGCTCTCGCTGGCGTTCTATGCTGTAAACTTTCGCTCCAAGTTCACATAAAACCGCGGTCTGATAACCACTTCCGGTTCCGATCTCCAAAACTTTATCGCCTTTTTCGATTTCTAATTTTTCGGTTTGAAAAGCAACGGTATAAGGTTGGGAAATAGTTTGATCTGCAGCAATAGGAAAAGCTTTATCCTGGTAGGCGTGATCTTCAAAACTACTATCCATAAAGAGATGCCTGGGAATTTTTCCAATCGCGTCTAAAACCGCTTTATCGGTGATTCCCTTTTTCTTTACGGTCTTCACCAATTGTTGTCTTTTTCCTTTATGTCTATAATTGTCCTGAATCACTTAATTTCTCGTTTAGATTGCAAAAATACTCATTACAAGTCAAAGTTGCCAAGCGAAATCACGGGAGATTCCCCGTCTAATCCCTAAACTATTTGCAATCAAAATGCTATTTTTGTGAAAAATGCTAAAAAATATGTTGAAAGTTGGCGTGCTTGGTGCAGGACACTTAGGGAAGATACATTTAAAATTACTTAATCAGTCTGAAAAATATGAGCTCGTAGGTTTCTACGATGCCAGTTCAGAAAATGCTGAAAAGATTTCTGCGGAATTCGGTTATAAAAAATTCGATATCATAGAAGACCTCATCGAGGCGGTAGATGTGGTAGATGTAGTAACTCCTACCCTTTCCCATTTTGAAGTAGCAAAAAAAACAATTACGGCGGGTAAACATCTTTTTATAGAAAAACCCATTACCAATACATTTGCTGAAGCCGAAGAACTTATTGCCTTAGCCAAAAAACACGGTGTAAAAGGCCAGGTTGGTCACGTAGAGCGTTTTAACCCTGCATTTAGAGCCGTAGCTTCTCGAATTGAAAACCCTATGTTTATTGAGGCGCATCGTCTTGCAGAATTCAATCCTCGCGGCACAGATGTTCCGGTGGTTCTGGATTTAATGATCCACGATATTGATGCGGTTCTAAGCGTAGTAAAGTCGAAGGTGAAAAATATCAATGCCAGCGGAGTTTCAGTAATTAGCGATACTCCAGATATTGCAAACGCAAGAATTGAATTTGAAAACGGATGCGTGGCCAACTTAACCGCCAGCCGAATTTCAATGAAAAATATGCGCAAATCCAGATTTTTTCAGCGAGACGCTTATATTTCGGTAGATTTTCTGGAGAAAAAATGCGAGGTGGTAAAAATGAAAGATGCCCCTGAAAAAGAAGATGAATACGCGATGATCTTGCAAAATGCCGAAGGAGTGAAAAAACAAATCTATTTTGATAATCCTGATGTTTCCCCAAACAACGCCATTTTAGATGAGTTGGAAACTTTTGCTGACGCCATTAATAATAATACCATTCCAATAGTGACGCTGGAACAGGGCGCTGAAGCTTTGCGCGTTGCCAATGGAGTTATTAAAAGTTTTAGTAAATAATATAAAATCTATTTCAGTTGATTTAAGGCTGAAATTCATATAAAAACCACACAATATGAAAAATATAGCAGTTATAGGAGCAGGAACTATGGGCAACGGAATCGCCCACACTTTTGCCCAATTTGGATACAAAGTAAACCTTATAGACATTTCAGAAG
Source organism: Salegentibacter mishustinae (assembly GCF_002900095.1). Lineage (NCBI taxonomy): Bacteria > Pseudomonadati > Bacteroidota > Flavobacteriia > Flavobacteriales > Flavobacteriaceae > Salegentibacter > Salegentibacter mishustinae. The sequence goes on from NZ_LLKN01000003.1 coordinate 211,526, forward strand.
AAAGTCTGGATAAGGGAATGAAAACTATTTCTGGGAATTTAGACCGAATGGTTTCTAAAGAAAAAATAAGTGCAGCAGATAAAGAGACAACGCTTAACAATATCACAACATATACCGATATACCTAAAGGTGTTAAGGAAATAGACCTTGTAGTAGAAGCAGCTACAGAAAATGAAGACCTAAAACTTAAGATCTTTAAGCAACTGGACGAAAATTGCTCAGCAGAAACCATTTTGGCGAGTAATACTTCTTCGATTTCTATTACAAAAATCGCTTCTGTAGTTTCCAATCCAGAACGGGTAATTGGAATGCACTTTATGAACCCGGTGCCAATTATGAAACTGGTAGAGATTATACGCGGTTATAATACCAGCGATAAGGTTACTAAAAGCATTATGGAACTTTCAGAAAACCTGAAAAAAGTTCCGGTTGAAGCTAACGATTACCCGGGTTTTGTGGCCAACCGTATTTTAATGCCTATGATAAACGAGGCGATTGAAACTTTTTATAACAATGTGGCTGGTGTTAAGGAAATTGACACCGTAATGAAACTTGGAATGGCGCACCCAATGGGCCCACTTCAATTGGCCGATTTTATTGGTTTAGATGTTTGTCATTCTATCCTTGAAGTAATGTACGACGGTTTTAAAAACCCAAAATATGCGCCCTGTCCGTTATTGACTAATATGGTTATGGCCGGAAAACTGGGAATAAAATCTGGTGAAGGTTTTTATGATTATTCTGAAAGTAAAAAAGCCGAAAAGGTTTCTTCACAATTCAGCTAAATTATTTGTAGAATTTGACCAAAATACTTCCATTTAAAGCGGTTAGGCCGCAACGCGCCAAAGCCGGCCTTGTAGCTACAAAATCTTTTGAAGATTATACTGAAGCTGAAATAAGAGCGATCTTACAGTATAACCCGTATTCATTTTTACATATTCTGAATCCGGGTTATAAATTTCAGCACGAAATAACGGGCGGACAACGATTTCAAATGGTTAAGAATCGTTACCTGGAATTTAAAGAAGAAAACTCTTTTATAAAAGATGAAAAACCCGCTTACTACCTTTACAAAATTGTAAGCCGGGAAAGTAGTTGCTGCGGAATTATCGCTGCGGCCAGTGCCGAGGATTATGAAAATAACCTCATTAAAAAACACGAAGACACCATTGCCCATCGCGAAACATTGTTCAAGGATTATTTGAAAGTAGTAGGTTTTAATACCGAACCGGTTTTACTTACTTATCCCGATAATTCTAAAATTAATGACGTGATCGCCCAGGTTATGGCAACCCGTGCCGAATATGAATTTGCCACTGCAAACCGGGAAATCCATTATTTATGGAAGATTGATGAGGAAGAGCTATTGGAACAAATTAAGGAAGAGTTTGAGCAGATGCCGCATTTGTATATTGCTGACGGCCACCATAGAAGTGCCTCCTCTTATTTGTTAGCCCAGGAATCGAAAGCAGCTAATGCAAATCACACCGGCAAGGAAGCTTATAATTATTTTTTAAGCTATCTTATTTCAGAAAGCAATTTAAAGATCCACGAATTTAGTAGGTTGGTAACCGATTTGAATGGGCATACCAAGGAAGAGTTCCTTATTCAGCTAGATGAGTATTTTCGGATTGAAAATCACGGGATGGAAGTTTATAAGCCGATGCAAAAACATCATTTCAATATGTATTTGGATGGCGAATTTTATTCCCTTTATTTGCGAAAAACAAACTATGAATTTGGTGATTCTTTATCTAAATTAGATCCTTATATTTTATATAAAAAAGTGCTTCAGCCAATTTTGGGAATCGAAGACCTTAGAAATGACAAGCGTATTTCTTATATTCACGGTAAGAATGATCTCATAGAAATTAAAACTCGTATAGATAAAGGAGAATTTGCTGTAGGTTTTGGCATGCTTCCATTAAGCATAAAGGAAATTAAAGAAACCGCCGATGAAGGCTTAACAATGCCGCCAAAAAGCACCTATATTGAACCCAAACTATTAAGCGGATTGACCATTTATGAGTTTGAAATTAACTAAAAAGTAAATTGCATGGATATTTCAGAAAATATTAAAAATTTCCAGGATGAATTACCTAAAGATGTAACCCTGGTAGCTATTTCAAAAACCAAATCGGTAGATGATCTTTTAGAAGCATACGAAGCCGGCCAAAGGCATTTTGGAGAGAATAAGATCCAGGAAATGACCGAAAAATGGGAAAAACTTCCCAAAGATATTAAATGGCATATGGTAGGCCACGTACAGCGCAATAAAGTGAAATATATGGCGCCTTATGTTTCATTAATACACGCTGTAGATAGTTTAAAATTATTGAAAGAAATTCACAAGGAAGCCGACAAAAATGGTCATTGTATAGATTGCTTGCTTCAAATCAAAATTGCGGAAGAAGACAGTAAATATGGAATTTCAGCAGATGAAGCCAGGGAAATCTTAGATTCAGAAGAATTTAAAGAGCTAGATCATGTAAAAGTTAAAGGTCTAATGGGAATGGCCACTTTTACCGACGATGAAAAACAAGTGAAAAAAGAGTTTGATCATTTAAAAACTGTATTCGACGAGTTTAAGGAGCAATATTCAAATTTCGAAATTCTCTCCATGGGAATGAGTGGCGATTATAAAATTGCTATAGATTCCGGAAGCAATATGGTGCGTATTGGGAGTGAAATTTTTGGAGCCAGAGATTAATTAAAGAAAACAGAAACATAATTTTTGTACGCAGTAGTAGACATAGAAACCACCGGTGGTAAATATAATGAAGAAGGAATTACCGAAATAGCTATCTATAAATTTGATGGGCTAAAGGTGGTTGACCAGTTTATAAGCCTGGTGAACCCCGAAAAAGCCATACAGCCTTTTGTAGTTAACCTTACCGGCATAAATAACGATATGCTTCGCAATGCGCCCAAATTTTACGAAGTTGCTAAACGCATTGTAGAAATCACCGAAGATTGTGTTTTAGTAGCGCACAATTCAAAATTCGATTATCGTATTCTTCGAACCGAATTTAAGAGATTGGGCTTTGATTTTGAAAGAAGATCGCTGTGTACTGTAGAACTCTCTAAAAAACTTATTCCCGGCCAGGAATCTTATAGTTTAGGCAAACTGGTGAGAGCTTTGGGAATTCCTTTAAGTGATCGGCATAGAGCTAGCGGAGATGCACAGGCAACCGTTAAACTCTTTAAAATGTTACTCGCCAAAGATGTTGAAAAGAATATTTTAAAGGACGCCGTAAAGCTGGAACCCAAACGCCAGGTGGATACCCGCCTGGTTTATATCTTAGAAGACCTACCCGGAATTACGGGCGTGTATTATTTTCATAATTCAGACGGGGATATTATTTACATAGGGAAAAGTAAGAATATCAAAAAACGCGTCACGCAGCATTTTACCAGCGAGCAACATAAAGCCCGGCAACTCCAAAAAGAAGTTTCTTCGGTAAGTTATGAAGCTACGGGAAATGAACTCGCCGCCCTATTAAAGGAAAATCAGGAAATAAAGCATAACAAACCCAAGTACAATAAAGCTTTAAAGAAGAATATTTTTAGCCACGCGCTTTATCATTCTACAGATGAGAATGGATATATCAATCTTTATATTGGCAGAGCCGGCAAAAAGAACAGTATCACTACCTTTTCTTCTCTAAAAAGAGCCAGGAATGTATTAGAAACATGGATAGCCAAATACGATCTTTGCCATAAGCTTTGCCACCTGGAAAAAGGATCTGGAAATTGCTTTAATTACACCATTAAAAAATGTCAAGGCGCTTGCATCAGGGAAGAACCAGCTGAAGCTTACAACGAAAGGGTTAGAGCGCTAATAGATCAGCATTCCTACAAAAACCAACACATGTTGGTGATAGACCGCGGGCGGGAAGTAGACGAAAAAAGTGCTTTATTGGTTGAAGACGGAGAGTTTAAAGGTATTGGCTATTTTAATTTAAATCACCAGATTAACAATATAGATATTATTAGATCTATAATAACCCCAATGAAAAACGACAGGGACGCGCAGCATATTATTCAGAGTTATTTGCGCCGTAATTCCAGGTTAAAAATTGTTCAGTTAGATCCGCTGGCCAAATAAGTTCTAAATTACTGACTAGCTTCAGGAATTTATTTAAATTTGAATAATTCATAAATCACCAATTATTGCCAAAAATAGAAGCAAAACCAGGTTGGAAAGCAAAACTTCATGAAGTAATTTATGAAGCCGATACTCCTTCAGGGAAGTTTTTTGACGTGGCCTTACTTATTGTAATTGCCATAAGTATCGCATTAGTAATGCTGGAAAGTGTAGGAACACTAAACACCAAGTATTACTGGCATTTCTATATTGCAGAATGGATTATCACCATAATTTTTAGTATAGAATACATTCTGCGCATAATCGCTATAAAAAAACCTAAGAATTATATTTTTAGCTTTTATGGGATCGTAGACCTATTATCTACACTCCCAACCTATCTCGCCTTTATTTTTGGTGGCCATAACTTACTATTTGCCGTTAGAGCTTTAAGATTACTTAGAGTCTTCAGGATTTTAAAAGTCACTCGCTATATAGGTGAGTCTAACCGCCTTTTATTAGCCTTAAGAAATAGTAGGCCCAAGATTATTGTCTTCCTATTTGCTGTACTTATTATTTGCATCATTATGGGTACGGTAATGCACCTGGTAGAAGGGGAAAAAGGAGGTTTTGATAATATACCACTTAGCATTTACTGGTGTATTGTTACGCTTACCACCGTTGGTTTTGGCGATATCCACCCGGTAACACCTGTGGGACGTTTTATAGCTTCTTTTATTATGATTGTTGGTTATGGAATTATTGCGGTACCAACAGGAATTGTTACTTCAGAGATCACCCGCTCGCAAAAAGATAAAATTCCTAAAAATACTCAGTCCTGTGTTTATTGTAATGAAGATAAACATTTAGACGAAGCTGAATTTTGCCATAACTGCGGAAAACCTCTAAATGACCACTAATTACCTTATTAATATTGTTGGGCCAACTGCCATTGGCAAGACTTCTTTGGCCATTCAACTCGCAAATAAGTTCGATACTGAAATAATTTCGGCAGATTCAAGGCAGTTTTACAAGGAAATGAGCATAGGCACGGCCGTACCTTCGACCGAAGAACTAAATGCTGCAAAACACCATTTTATTCAGCATATTTCTATTGAAGATAATTATAATGTAGGCGACTTTGAATCTGACGCCATTAAAAAATTAGACGAATTATTCAAAAATAATAAGATCGTGATCATGGTTGGTGGTAGCGGACTCTACACCAAAAGTGTATTGGAAGGTTTAGATTATTTCCCTGAAGTTTCTTTAGAAATAAGGCAGGAGCATAACCTGAAATTAGAAAAAGAAGGTTTGGATTCTTTACAACAGCAATTGCATAAATTAGATCCTGATTATTATAAAATAGTAGATTTAGAAAATCCGCATCGGGTGATTAGAGCGCTGGAAGTTTGTATGAGCAGCGGAAAACCTTACTCCTCTTACCTCAACCAGCCAAAAAAGAAACGCAATTTTACTGCTATAAGTATAGGGCTTAGCGCCGAGCGCGAAATAATCTATGATCGTATAAATCGTCGGGTAGATCTTATGATAACTGAAGGTCTAATGGATGAAGCTAAGGCACTTTTCACGCAACGCGAATTGAATGCTTTAAATACTGTGGGCTATAAAGAACTTTTTTCATATTTAGAAGGGAAAGATTCTTTGGAAACTGCGGTTTCAGAAATTAAGAAAAATACCAGGAGATTTGCAAAACGGCAACTCACCTGGTTTAGAAAAGATCAGGAAATAAATTGGTTTGATTATAAAACTCCTGTAGAAGAAATTCAGCAATTCCTTAACTCAAAAATCAAAAATTATGAAAATTGATCGGTTTAAACTTATTGGTATTATTCTATTTATAAGCGGTTTGGTCTTACATTTCACTATTCTTCCAGAGGCATATGGATTTATAAGCGGAGCTTTAATTGGAGCCGGCCTGGGAATGACACTATTTCTAAAAAGAAAAAAAAGCTTAACGCTATTCTTAAATCTCAATTTTGGCTCCCAAAAGTTTTACAAATTCCGCAATAAAAGCAGAATGCCCCGGCCAGGCTGGTGAGGTCACTAAATTGCCATCTACCACCGCCTCAGTAGGTTCTACCTCTTTGTACTTCCCTCCTACTAATTCAATTTCCGGGCCTATGGTTGGGTATGCTGTAAGCGTTCTTCCCTTTAATACATCTGCAACTGTAAGAATTTGAATCGCGTGGCAAATTGCAGCAACCGGTTTATCTTTTTCAAAAAAATGCTTAGTGATTTCAATTACCTTTTTATTTAATCTAAGATATTCCGGAGCACGGCCACCGGCCATTACCAAACCATCATAATCTTCGGGTTTTACATCATCAAAAGAGTAGTTGAGTTCGAATAAATGACCCGGTTTTTCAGTGTAAGTCTGGTCTCCTTCAAAATCGTGGATAGCAGTTTTTATCTTCTCTCCCTTTTTCTTTCCGGGGCAAACAGTATGGACGGTATATCCCAACATAACCAGCATTTGGAAAGGAACCATAGTTTCATAATCTTCAGCAAAATCTCCGGTTAAAAAGAGTAATTTTTTCATAATTAATAAGTTTTAAAATCTTTCTTTAAGTTAAGGAAATTCAGCCTAAGCATTGGAAATCAGATTTTAAAAAATAGTTAAAAGTAATTTTTGAAGTTATAATTTAAGAACACTTGAGTAACTTTTAAAGCCTAATAAAAACTTCAATATGCAAAACCGTAGAACCTTTATCAAAAAATCGGGATTATTGATTGCGGCGAGCACGCTACCAATTCCGAACTTTTTATTTCCGAAGAATAGAGAAAAACTAGGTGTTGCCCTGGTTGGTTTGGGAAATTACAGCACCGGACAATTGGCTCCTGCCCTGCAGGAAACAGAATTTTGTGAACTAAAGGGTATAGTTACCGGAAGTCCTGAAAAAATCCCGCTTTGGCAACGTAAATACGAGATTAAAGATCAAAACGTGTATAATTATGACAATATGGACCGTATTGCCAATAACGACGAAATAGATGTGATCTATATTGTGTTACCTACCGGGTTGCACGCACAATATGCCATTAAAGCTGCAAATACAGGGAAACAAGTATGGTGCGAAAAACCTATGGCAAAAACTTCGGAAGAATGCCGGGCAATAATCGAAGCCTGTAATAAAAACCGGGTAAAACTTTCTATTGGCTATAGAATGCAACACGAAAAGAATACTCAAACATTAATAAAGTGGGCAGAAACCAAACCTTTTGGTAAAATGAAAAACCTAAAAGCAGAAGCCGGTTATTATGGAGACCCCATGACACCCTGGAAACTGGAAAAAGAAATGGGTGGCGGTGCAATGTATGATATGGGAGTTTACCCTTTAAATGCCGCGCGCTATACCACCGGTTTAGAACCTATTTCGGTAAGTGCAAGACATATTATTAATAGACCCGAAATTTTTGATGAAGTAGATGAAACGACCACCTTTAATCTTGAATTCCCAAATGGACTTACCGCTGATTGTAAAACCAGTTTTGGAGAAAATCTAAATAATCTTGAAGTGAATTGCGAAGATGGATGGTATTATTTAAGGCCTTTTCAATCTTACTCGGGCGTGAAAGGAAAAGGCAGCGATGGAACGGTATTACCTCCATTTGGCAAAAATCAGCAAGCTGTACAAATGGATGATGATGCCCTGGCGATTATTGAGGATAAACCGGTTTTGGTGCCCGGGGAAGATGGATTAAAAGACATTATAATCCCGGAAAAAATATATGAATCTGCCAGTAAGAACGGGGAACGTTTAAATCTGTAATCAGGTTTTGGAAAAGGGTATTTTTATTAATGTTTCTACTCCCCCCTCTTTATTGCGTATTTTAAAACTGGCCTTTTTTCCGTAAAGTGTAAGTAAACGATCCCTGGTATTAGAAATTCCCACTCCTTTTTCTAACAAAGCTTCTTGTTTTTCGGTAAGTGGTTTTCCATTATTATGAACGCTAAGCACCAGGTAACCTCTAGATTTAGAAATATTGATTACAATTTTAAGATGTATGTTGTGGTAAGAATAACCGTGTTTAACCGAGTTCTCGATAACAGGTTGCAATAGTAAGGAAGGCACTAATTGATCTAAAAGGCTTTCATCTATATTCTTCTCAATTATTAAATGATCTGAAAATCTTAGAGTGAGAATATTTAGATAATAATCCAGCATTCGTAATTCCTTTCTGAGGCTAACCTTATAATTCTCGCTACTGTATAAAATTTCCCGAAGCAAATCGCTTAGATCTGCAATAGTATCCTGGGCTTTTTTAGCATCCATCTCTACTAAAACTGAGATTGAATTTAAAGTGTTGAATAAAAAATGTGGTTGTAGCTGGGAAGACAACATTTTCATTCGAGTATTGGTAAGTTGGGATTCCAGCAGCGTTTTTTGCTTTTCGGTCTCTTTCACCTGTTTTAAATAATAATAGGTATAGATTATAAAAATCATCGCAAAGTAGATGAGAAAATTAAGATCTATTACAAATATCATTCGGTCTATACTGGCTTTTATACTATAATCGGCAAAAGTCATTCGGCCGAGTAAAATTCCATGAAGATCGAAAACAAACCGAATTACAAATCCTATTAAAATTGAAAATAGAGTATGCAGTAGAAAAATCCTTATCCACGAATAATTTTCATCTAAAAGACGCTTCGTACTTATTGCAATAAGGCTCATATAAACCACTACAATAATCCAGTCTATAAGCATATTGTGAATAATAATGTCGTGCCAGGATTCTACGATTTCTCTGTAAACGAAAGCACGCATATAAGCCAATTTACCCAGGTAAACCAGATTGAATAAAGTATAGAAAGCCGCCAAAAGCAAAATAAGCTTTACGTCTATGTATTTATTTTTTAAGGCTGAAAGGCTCATTCTGAGGATATTTTAAATTCCGAGTTTATCAAATAATTCTTTTTTATTGGATTTACTGATGCGTAATAATTTGTTGTCTTTCATTTTTACATCTACTTCAGAAAAATCTGAATGAACAATCTCTTTAATGTGATTCAGGTTAATAATAGCTGATCTATGAATTCTAAAAAAGGCATGGTTTTTAAAAAACTCTTCCAGGTTATTTAAAGATTCCCGCAGTAAATATTTACTGTTTTCGGTATATATTTCAGCATAATAACCGGAGGCACATATATAACTGACCTCATGGGGTGTTAGCAAAACGGTTTTATTACCCTGCCTAACCGGAAGTTTTAATGGGATCTTAGAAGTTTTCCTGTCTTTGCTATAAACCTCGAATAAGGTTTGTAGGCGCTTTTCAAAATTTTCCTGAACTTCATTATTTGTGATGTTAAGTACCTTTTTTATGGTTTTGAAAAACCGCTCGTCTCTAAATGGTTTCAGCAGAAAATCGAAAGCATCAACGTCAAAAGCTTTGGTGGCATAATTATCATAAGCCGTTACAAAGACGACTACCGGTTTGGGGTTCACATTAAGCTTTTGCAACACTTCAAAGCCACTCATATCTTTCATACTAATATCAAGAAAAACAAGTCCCGGCTTAAGCTTGTTAATTTGAGCAATAGCTTCTTTCCCATTGGAGCATTCTCCTAAAACTTCAATTTCCTCTACTTCGGCAAGCAGGTTAAGCACTCTTCTTCTTGCCAGTTCTTCATCATCTACAACAAGTGCTTTCATAATTTTTACATTTGAGATATACCCATGTAATTTAAAACTATTTTTTCTTGTTGAATATTTTTTTTGAATCTAAGTGATTGACATCAAATAAATTAATTCGATGAATGTCGCTTATTTTGCTACCAGAGATTTATTTTATGATGTCAATAGGTTCATATTTGATATAAAGACATAAAAATGCCTGTAAAGTTTTTTCGAGCTTCATTTAGACTGAAGTTTATACTTTACAGGCAATAGTTTGAGGTTCTTGAGAAATTACATACCGGCCACACGCTCTTCATTAATATTTTTAGGATCAATTTTAATAATTTTCGATTTATTGTTTTTTACCACTTTAATTCGATATTGTTCTTGATCCAGAAGATCTCGTTTTCCCTTGGCTTTGTAACTATTCTTTACCATACTCCAGCCTTCGGTTTGTCTCCATAATTCATTTCTTACGGCAAGAGGTAAGGCAACATCTTTAAATAGCTGCCTGGTTCGGTTTAATTCTCCATCTTTTGAATAATTGGCTTCAAGAAAGCCTTTATCAGATGAAAAACGCACCAGGTAAGAATTATAGTCCTTATCTTTTACTTCTTCAATAAATTCAGAAATATCAAAATAAGATTCCATAAATGCCATTGGGTCCTCAGTGAATTCGGCGGCAAAACCATCGTTCACCTCGTATCGATACTCATCTGGATTATCGGTTTCGGCGAGGACAATAGGAGAATAAGCAATTTTTGTTTCCTCTAGTTCAGTAATTCTCTGAGCGTAGCTATTAAAGCTAAAGCTCACAAGCATCAAAATAACGACTAATGTTTTCATAACAATAAAATTTTAGGATTTATAAAAGGTTTAGGTAAAAGCTTGTATTTAATTATATCCTAAAATTAAGTAGCAATACAGGTAAATTAAGCAGTAATGATACAAACTACATATTTTTGATAATGAGCTGTTAGAAATTTGATATAAAGCTCAAGAGTCAATTTTTAATCTTTTCAGAAATCAAAAATATTTACTAATTTTATAGACTTTTTACATCCAAAAATTTATTCTTATTAAGACTACCTCTACGTATCAAGATTATAAAACTGACGTTGCAAATATTAATAAAATCCCAATCGTCTCTCAGCTATTAGACATTGTTTGCCTTAATACAGGAATGGGATTTGCTGCTATTGCACGTGTTACCGAAGACAAATGGATAACGTGCGCAAGTAAGGATAAAATTTCGTTTGGCTTAAAACCAGGTGACGAATTAAAAGTAGAAACTACGCTTTGCAGCCAGGTGCGAAGGCAAAATGAAGCGGTTTATATTGATAATGTAGCTACTAGTGACACATATGCTAAGCATCCCACCCCGGCTATGTACGGATTTGGCAGTTATATATCTGTACCGGTTTATAAAAAAGATGGAAGTTTCTTTGGAACGCTTTGCGCTATAGATAAAGAGCCGGCCAAAGTAGATAATGAGGAAGTTAAAGGAATGTTTCAACTTTACGCTGAGCTAATAAGTTTTCATCTTGAAGCGATTGAAGAGAAGGAAAGAGCAGTTGCAGAGCTTAACGAAGAGCAACATATAGCCGAATTGCGGGAGCAATTTATAGCGATCTTAGGACACGATCTTAAGAACCCTATTGCCACCACCAGAATGAGTGCTGAAATTCTAATGAAATTTAGCAAGGAAGATATTGTAAAACGCAATGCTGCCCTTATTAAATCTACCAGCATTAGAATGGAAAATTTAATAGATAACCTTCTGGATTTTGCTCGTGGCCGCTTAGGTGAAGGCATTAAATTAAATAAAACAAAGGATTTTGGGAAGCTGGAAAATATTTTGGAGCAGGTAATTAATGAAATAAAAACCATATCTCCAAACCGAGATTTCTCTACAAATATTAGAATTGAAAATCCTGTTAATTGTGACCCTAATAGAATTGCACAATTATGCTCTAACCTCCTGGGAAATGCTGTTACCCACGGTTCGCAGGATAACCCTATAGAGCTTGAAGCTGTTTGTTTAAATGGACAATTTAAATTAGAAATCACCAATAAAGGAGCAAAAATCCCGAAAAAAGTAAGAGAGAAATTGTTTGAACCTTTTTATCGTATTGAAGGTGAAGAGCCTAAACAAGGTTTAGGGCTTGGTCTATATATAGCTTCCGAAATTGCTAAAGCTCACGAAGGAAATATAAATGTGAAATCTACAGACAAAGAAACAGTGTTCAGCTTTGTAATGCCTGCACATAACTAAGCCTGAATGCCAGAATTTAAAAGATTTAATGACTTTAAAATATCAAATTTAAAGTTCCCAAAACTGCAAAGATAGCTGCAACAACTATCCAGGTTAGGATTAAAAAAATAAATAGTTTGGCCAGAATATGAAAACCGGCGGTAGCTGTCTTGTAATTTTCAAGAAAAATATAGAATGGATTCATAGCACAGAAATTAAGGTTAAACTTGAGACCTTAATTGGTAAAGCAGCTATGAAATAACAGGGTTATATAAATCAAATTATCCTGACAATAAACTTCAACCCGGTTTTAAAAATCTAATCTATAGACTAACAAATAAAAATGCGCCATATTTACTGCTGATTTCCCAAAAAGGTATCCTTTAAGTTAAGACTAGTCTTTCTTTTTCGGTATTAGGAAATTCCCCCGTTTTTTAATCAAAGAACAGGAATGAAAAAAGCTATTTTGTAAAAGTTTCTATTTTAAAGCGCAAAATACTGTTTAACTATCTGTAAAACATTCAATTAAATAGATTATTAAAATTTAAGAAATATTCTTTGCCGTAGAATTTTTTACAAATTCCTTCGGAGTTAAACCGTATTTCTCTTTAAATATTTTTGAGAAATAGCTTCTGCTCGAAAGTCCTAATTCTAAGACTACCTCACTTATATTCCTATTTCCCTCTGTTAAAAGTTTTATAGCCTTTTCTAACCGCTTTTGTTTTACATATTCGTTTACCGTTTGATTATAAAGGATTTTAAAACCTTCCTGTATTTTAGAAGTATTAAGTCCTGCGATTCTTGATATCTGTGGAATATTCTCAAGACTGGATAGATTGTCATCAATATAATCAGAAGCAATTTTAATTTTTCCAACATCAGCCTTTTTTAAAATCTCATCTTCCCCTGGTTTGGATTCATTTTGATAAATCACCAACATTTGAGAAAGTATTTCCAAAGCTTTGGCGCCTAAATAATTGGTTCGTGGAAACCCTTTTCCTCTATAAGAAAGAATTTGGTTAATAACATTCGAAATTTCAAGGCTAAAATATCCTTTGGAACATATTTGTTTTATCCCATTCACATCTGCAAATAGTTCATATATATTTTTCTCGATATCGCTTAATTGAAAGGAAAGGTAATCCTGAAATTTCTTCCGATCAATCTCGAGGTAACAGATCTCAGTTTTAGCGTTAGCTGAAAATTGTAACTTTTGCACCTGCTCCTGTTTCGCTGCCGAAATTAAATGTTGATACTGTTCAATGGCCTGCCAATCGTTATCTTCTTCAAACTTATGCTTAAATTCTTCTTCTAGACAGTAGATGAATCTAAGGGGCTTCACTTCATCATTGGTTAGTTCTAACTCTATTTGTTTAGAAAAATTAGCTCTTATAATATAAAGCCCCACCCCGTTGGGGAAATTAATTCCCTGTACCTTACCTGAACCGAGTTCTGAGGGGATTTTTAAAGAATATTCTCCAAGGTTTGAATTATATTTCACCCCTAGTTGATTAGCGAGTTCTGGGATAATTCTATCTTCTTTTCCGACCAGTAATTTAAAGTTTCTCATTAAAAGCAAATATTAACACCCCAATTTTAAAATATATAGTAGTCTTAATTTATTAATTACTTCCTAAAAAAACCAGGAAGTGGTTAAAACTTTCTAAAAGAAACTAATACAGCAAAAACATTTTTCAATACAGCACTTTGGGGCACATGATATACCTCAATTTTATCCTCGCTAAATTCAAAAAATGTCTCGACTAATACCTATTTTTAAAAGTAATAACCTGTTAATAGTTTCAGTTATTTTAATAAGTGCGCTATTAATTTTAGCTCCTAAAATTTTACTGGGCTTTTTAATATTTAACCTATTCGTTATAAGTTTACACGGGTCGCTTCAACTGTGGTGGGCACTGAAAAAAGAAAAAACTACAAAGAAAAGTAGCAGTTCCATTGCCAGTCCAGAAGCGAACCAATTATATGAGAAGAATAAACCAGGTAATAAAAGCCCTAAAATTTCAATACATATTCCCGCATATAATGAACCTTCTGATATTCTAATAGCCACCATTCAATCCTGCCTAAATATTGATTATCCAAATTTCGAGATTATAGTTTTAGATAATAATACTCCGAACCAGGAAACCTGGTTGCCGGTTAGAGATTTCTGCTCAGATAAAAAGAATGTTTTCTTTTATCATATTGACAATTTACAGGGATACAAAGCCGGCGCGCTGGATGTTTGTATGGAACTTACCAATCCCGATTCTAAGTATATATTTATTGTTGATGCCGATTATCGTGTAAGCGCTAATTGTTTAAAAACGGCTGTTGAAATTGCCGAAAATCAAAATGCCGATCTCGTACAGTTCCCGCAGGATTATTACAGTAATGGAAAAAACAGTGCATTAATAGAAGAGTATGCCCATTATTTCAGAGTTTTTGCTAAAGGCGGAAATTACAATAACTCTGTACTGGCAACGGGTACTTTATCCCTTTATAAACAAAAGGCACTTGAGAAAGTAGGTGGTTGGAAATGCAACAGTATAACTGAAGATGCTGAAATGGGCCTAAAATTCCAGGAAAAACAGCTGAAGTCTGTCTTCTGCGAAAAAACGATAGGAAAAGGCTTGCTACCCTTTAGTATAAAAGATTTAAAGATACAACGCGAACGTTGGGTGTATGGGAATATGCAATGTATCGGCAAACTCTTTAACTCTTCAGAAATTAGCTTAAGGCGCAAATTATCATTAATGGTTCAACTCACTTCCTGGGTTAACTTTTTGAATTTCAGTTTACTTTCAGCTCTACTTTCAATAATGCTATTTCCATTAATTCCTTCTATCTATTTTCACCGGGCCTTAACCATTACCGCAAGTAGTCTCTGGGTCTTTATAAGCTTTAAGTTTATTCTCTTTGGAATATCTACGAACTTTAAGCCTAAACTTCATTTAAAGACCTGGCTTATCAATTTAGTGTTTACCGGCTTAAATACCTTCTGCTGGATAGGAGTCTTGCAAGGTAAGTCAAAGCCTTTTGAGAGAACCAGTAAATTTATCATCAACACCAATCAAAACTTAGAATGCTCAATACTGGGCCTGGGGCTATTTACAGTTAGTGCTATGTTGGCTTTAATGGAAAATGTAATCCTGGCCGGTTTATTTTTACTTCCAGCTATTTTTATTTTTTCGGGACAAATTATTCTAAAACAGCAACTTAACAGTAGAAATACTGCTATCCCCAATTTTAAAAGAAGTTAAATTATGAAAATTGCAATCTTAGCCCACGCAAATCATCCTATTAAAGAACCTTATGAGGGAGGTCTGGAAATGATAACCGCTTTGATAGTAAAGGCACTTAGAAAAGAAGGCCATCAGGTAGATTTATTTGCTTTAGGATCTTCCGCAATAAATTTAGCGCCAGTTGCTTTAAACGATCCTAATTATAACTGGGATCCGGCTGAATTAGGAACCGAGGCTTTTAATATGAACGTAGCTAGTTATTATTCCCTCGCCTTTCTAAAAATTAAGGAAGGTAATTACGATCTTGTGCATAATAATTCCCTGCACTATTTACCTATAATTTTAGGAAATAGTCTGGATATCCCCTTTCTAACAAGTTTTCATACTCCTGTGTTCCCCGAAATTTCTTACGCATTAAATGCACTAAGATCACCTCAGCAATATTTTTCTGCAGTAAGTAAAAGCTTAAGTAAGCTTTATGCCGAATTCGGAAAATGCGATGTTGTGTATAATGGGATAGATATTGATAAATGGGAGTTTGCGAATAATCCTTCAGATTATTATTTCTGGTATGGAAGAATCTGCCCCGAAAAAGGTACGCATACCGCAATAGAAGCAGCAACCAAACTAGGTAAGAAAATCTATCTCGCCGGTCCTAAAAGCAATATGGAGTATTATATCAAAGAAGTTGCTCCCTTAATTAATAACGAAAATGTAGTTTACCTGGGACATTTAAATCAGGTTGAAGTAAATCACTGGCTAAAGAACGCTCGTGCTTTGCTTTTTACCAGTACCTGGGATGAACCCTACGGATTAACCATTGCAGAATCATTAGCTTCAGGAACTCCAGTAGTATCCTGGAATAAAGGTGCCGCTCCCGAAATCCTAACCAATAAAACCGGCCGGGTGGTGGCGCCTTTTAATATGGTTGAATTTCAAAATGCCCTTATAGAAATAGAAAAATTAGACCGAAGAGATTGCAGAGTGAGAGCAATAGAATTTTGCTCGGTAGAAAAAATGGTAAATGGCTATTTAGATTTATATACCCGGATGTTGAAGCCAAAAAACAGTTTAAATCTTCAAGAAGTATGTTAAGTTATTATGCCCATCACCACGGCAGCGGCCATTGTAATTACGCCCAAATCTTTTCTAAAGCTTTTGATTACGAAAGTGTAATTTTTACCAGTGCTAATTTTCAATTTAACCCAAATGTAAAAATTGATAAATTAGCAAGCGAAGATCCCGATGGCACTGGCACTGACCAAAAATTTATTCCGCCGCCGGCCTATTTACATTATTCTCCTGTTGGCCAAAAAACTATTCAGCATAGAAGTGCGCAAATCCTAAATCGCATTATTCGGGAAGAGGTAAAATTAATGATCATAGATGTTAGCGCCGAAATTGCTGCCCTTGCACGTTCAGCCAGTATTCCTTATTCATATGTGCGCCTTCCCGGAGAAAGAAACGATCCCGGCCATTTGCAGGCCTTCCAGGGAGCAGTATTTCTTCTAGCCTATTTTCCCGAAGCATTTGAGTCCTCTAATACTCCTGCTTGGGTAAAAGAAAAAACTATTTACCTGGGATTTTTCAATCGCTTTTCAAAAATCAACCAGGTTAAATCCACTAATAAGAACAACTATATAAAAAATGTGGTGGTGCTTAGCGGAAAAGGTGGGAATAAAGAACTTTTAAAAGCTATACCACGCCTCCAGAAGCGCTTTCATTATAGTGAAATAAACATTTATGGTGCTAAGGAAAATCCAGCCCATACAGAAAATTTAAGTTTCAGAAAATCTGCCACAAATTTTTTAAAGACTTTATACGAGGCAGATCTCATAGTCGCAAATTGCGGATTAAATCTAACTTCTGAAATTATAGAGACTGAGAAACCATTTTTAAGTATTCCTGAGCCCAGACCATTTAATGAGCAGGAATACATGCACGCTTATCTTTTAAGGAACAAACTCGCTCTGGATCTAGACTTTATAGAAAAGCACGATGACAAAACTATTCAAAATAAACCGGTGAAAAACCAGAGATTTATAAATCAATCGGCTCCTGAACTTTTCAGGTACTGGATAGAAAAGTATCAGTACAACCCAGAGAAATTAAGAAAAAATCTAGCTGAAATTCAAACGCAACTCTACCAGGATGAAATTAAGCCTAATTACCATATTTAGTGGACGCCAACAACATTTAAAAAATCAATTAACCGGTATTTCCAAAGGATCTTCTATTCCCGATGAAATAATAATTGTTGGAATAAACGATAAATTTAATACTGAAGAATTTCCGACTTTACCTATAAAATTTATAAACATAAATTGGGAGGGTAAACATCTTCCTATAGCAAAAGCCCGAAATCTAGGAGCTGAATATGCAGAAAATGAATTCTTAATTTTCCTGGATGTTGACTGTATTCCATCGAGAACATTTATAGAAAAAATGTTTACCGATCTTCAAGAAAACGCTGGTTGTATAATGGGAAATCCATACTATCTGGAAGCACATATGGATATTAAAAACGAGGATTTAGAAAACCGTAGCAAGCCGCATCCCATTAGGCCCAATGTAAAAGAACTTAGTCTTTGTAACGATTACAATCTATTCTGGTCTTTATGTTTTGGAATAAGAAAAAGTGATTTCCTGAAAATAGAGGGTTTTGATACAAATTTTAATGGCTACGGAGGTGAAGACACCGATTTTGCGTGGAAGCTGGAAAAACATGATATTCCTTTTTATTTAACTGAACACCTTGTGTTTCATCAACAACATCCTGTTTACTCACCACCACTAAACCATTTAAACGCAATAATTCAAAATGTAAAATATTTTAAAACGAAATGGGGAAAATGGATCATGGAAAACTGGCTGGAAGCTTTTGCACAAGATGAATATATAAGATGGAATAAAAATAATAATACACTGGAAAAAATTAGAGATCCTAATAAATCTGAATTAAATGCTGCCTACAAACCTGATGCTCCATATATGTAAATAAGTTTCATTACTACAGCATTAACATAATTTTTCATCACACACTATATACTTCTTTAATGATAAAATTTTCCCGACTGCTATTTTTTATTCAAGCGAAATGCATTAGGAGATTTGCCATATCTTTCTTTAAAGATTTTTGAAAAATGACTTCTGCTATTAAGACCTATAGCATATACTATTTCGGCGATGGTATTATCTGATTTTAAAAGCAAATGCATGGCATATTCGAGTCTTCTTTGCTGAATATATCCGTAGATGGTATCATTAAACAAAATACGAAACCCTTCTCTTAATTTAGTTTCACTGATTCCTTCTTCCCTTGCCAGTATACTAATATTTTCTATCTCATTAATCTTTTGATCTATGTGGTTCACTATATTTTTTATCTTTTTTAAGTCACTCTGCCTAAGTATTTTTCGTTGACTTTCTTCTTCACGATCATCCCTGTATAGCATCAGCATATAAGTTAAAAGTTCAAGTGCTTTGGCACCGTGAAAACTAGTCCGCTCCATCCCTTCAGATTCAAAAGAGTCCAGTTCTTTAACTAAATAGGCCATCTTTAAACTATATTGACCCTGGTGGTAAATTGTTCTTATAGCATTGGTATCCCCAAAAATGTTATGATAGATTTCATCCATTTCCTCTAATGGGAAAGTTAGTTGTTCAGCGAACTTTTTACGATCTACATCTAGAATAATCAATCGTGTTGCCCTATTTTCAGAGAAAATAATACGGTTACCACTTTGATAATTTGCACCTAAAATCACAGATTGTCCTTCCTCCAACACCTGCTTTTCTTCCTGATTGGTAAATTGATGCTGAATTGAGCCCTCTATGACATAAATAAACTTGAACGGATGAACTATTTTGGAACAAAAATCTATACAGTAGTCTTCATTTAATTTCAAATTAAACCTAAACAGGCCTATTCCATTGGGGAAATTAATTCCCGAAATCATGCCCTCTCCTTTTGGCTTATTGATTGGAAGCGAATACTCACCATAATTTTCCTCTTTATTTACATCAAAACTGGCTGCTAAAGAACCAAGAACTTCTTTAGCCGTAATTCCTTCGATAGTGACTGTCTTCATTATAATATCATATTTATTATAAGACCTAATTTATTAAGAGAGGTAGTTAATTTTTTAGCAATTCGAGTTAAACATTTCTTAAGGCTATTAAAACCATTCATAATCTATAATAATCCACACATCCTTAGCTTTTAAATCTCTGAACTTTGAGTTCACGCTGAATGATCTTTAAAATTGAATTTCGATTTAAAGTTGATTCGTTTAAAAAATTAATTATGAATCGTATAGAAGAAGATTTCAAAGAATGGATACTCGATAAAAACCATCCTTGTATGATGGCGCAAACTGTTTTTGAACAGGAAGCAATTGTCTTAAAAGATTACTCAAAATTGGCTGATTCAGCGAATACTGAACAAATTTTAAAAGACTTGTATGAATATATTGATAAGTACGATTTTGACTCTAATTCGTTTCAAAGCTTTATCGCAGTCTTTAAAGATTCTAAAATTGAAGATGAAAAAGAGTTCGAGCAGCTTTTATGGAATCAATTAACTGAGCTTTCTCAACACGATAAGTATTCGTGGGATAAAACGGTTAGTAGCAATCCCGAAAATGAAAATTTTAGTTTTAGCCTGGGCGAGAAAGCATTCTATATTGTTGGGATGCACCCGGGAAGTTCAAGAATAGCCAGAAGAAGTCCGCATACCTGTATTGTTTTCAATTTACATTTTCAGTTTGAACTTTTGCGCAAGATGGGTGTGTATCATAAAGTTCGAAATAAAATTAGAAAAAGAGATGTAGAACTTCAGGGATTTATAAATCCCAGTTTGGATGATTTTGGTGTCCTAAGCGAAGCTCGACAATATAGTGGTAGGGCTACAAGTAAAGAATGGAAATGTCCATTTAGTAAATAATAATATATTATGAAAAATTTCTTCATAGAAAATAAAAAAGCAATTTATGGTGGAATAGTAGCAACCCTTTTTACGGGTTTAGGTGTTTTTCTTCTGGGACAATTATCAGGATATGAAGCAAAGCAACTTATAAACTCTTCTCATCAAGGGCTTAATATGCTTTGCAATACCATAATTTTGGCCTCGGCTACAATTCTTACCCTTTTATTAACCTTGCTAGGAATAAGTACCGGTACAGATTCCAGACTTAAAAGCGAACATTACTACCAGGTTCTGGATATTGCTAAATTAGATACTATCCTTTTAATTGGATCGCTTATTATGTTTCAACTGTTTAATATCCCCATAACTAAGGCTGATAATGTTCCTATTACCTGGTATTCGAATGTATATTGGTTTAGTTTAATTTTGTCTTCTATTTTAAGTGGAATAATGATTACCGTGGTTTTAATGTTGTATTCAACAGTAACAAATATTATACACATTGTGGGACTTAAAAATGATCATCGCTTAATAACCAAGGAGAAAGAGAAAAGAGCTTCATAGTATAAATAGAATCCAAAAATCTATATTTCTATTTCAAACCTTATGGAATTTATCTAAAGTAAGCAGCCTTAGCTAATCGCTCGGTGGTATTAATACACCTTTTAAATTATAAATTTAAATCTAATCGGCGAAAATTTTACATCCTACGCCCGGTTTAAGATACCTCTAACACTAAAATTTATACCTTTTCCCGGGCTACAGGAGTGCATTCGCTGACTCAAAATCTAATTTAAATCGTTCTCTCCAACTGGCTGAAATATAAAAGCATTAGCCTGTTAAAGTGCACGAGAATCAGAAAATATCTAACACAATTTATACTTGAGCAATTCTCAGGTATCATTTGAATCTCAAATACCAAAATCTAGTTAAATGAGACAAACTACAATTTTAATAATTATAAGTTTTATTCTTCTATGGAATTCAGGTTTTATAGGTGCAGAATATGGTCTTCCGCATACAGGACCATTTACCCTGGTTTTTTGGAGATATCTAGGTTTAAGTTTGCTAATGGCATTGTATTTATTTTTTAGAAATAAATTTAAATGGTATGGTTTCAAAGTAGCCTTTTTAAACATGTTTATTGGTTTTTTAGCGCACGGGGTATGGCTTACCTGTGTTTTATTTGCTCTAGATAATAATGTTCCTGCAGGAATTGTAGCTCTTATAGTAGCACTACAGCCTCTAACCACGGGAGCTTCCGCATACTTTGTTACTGGAGAGACCACTAATCTATATCAGTGGTTCGGACTTATATTAGGATTTATTGGAGTTGCGCTATCAGTTGGTTATAGAATAGATTTTGAAGACTCAAGTTCTATATTCGGATATTTTATTCCCTTAGGCTCTGTAATAGCAATCACCATCGCTACCTTAATTCAACGAAAAATGGAGATAAATAGGGAGAAAGAAAAACTACCCCTAGATCAAACAATATTTTATCAAAGTATAGCTACTGCACTAGCCTTAGCTTTGCCCGCTATTTTAGTAGAAGATCTAAAAACCGATTGGGTACCGGAATTTAACTACACCCTGCTTTGGTTGATTCTAGCCGTCTCCTTAGGTGCCTATATTTTAATGTGGCAATTAATTGAACGACTTGATACCACTAAAGTAGCCAGTTTATTTTATTTAGGACCACCCATAACAATGTTGATGGCCTGGATAGCTTTTGGGGATAAAGTTAAGCTTATGGATATTGTAGGTATGGGAATTGTTTTTATTGGCGTGTTTTTAACTCAGTTAAAGAAGGATAAGAGATATTAAAAATCTATCTCCAATCTAAATCAAGAAAAGATTTTTACAGCCATTGATAAATTATCTAATCCATTTTAAATCATAAAACCTGAAAGGTGAGTCCTAATGTTTTATTCGATTGATTCAGAATTTTGAAGTATCTGAGTTTGATAGTTTTTAATATTCTGAAAACAAAAAAGCCCTAAAATGTATGACTTTAGGGCTTCTGAAGCTATTATGCATTTTTAAGTAGCGGAGGAAGAGGAACTATCCGAAAATGCGAATATCTCGTCAATACTGGCGATTCAGAAGGGGTCCATTTTAAGTGTAACCGAATTTGACACCTTTAACCAAACTTTAACTCTAAGATGCTTTTAAATCTACTGTCAATTTGATTTATATCTATCCACTCTCATTGAGGTTAGCCTTTAAAAAGTTTCAGGTATAAATGTGTACATTCTTTTATAAAGGCCTCCTACCCTATCGTGTCCCAACGCGGATCGCCATCGTTTATAATATTCCATCCTCACTACAACCATTATTTTCTGTCTCAAGAAATTCATATTTGTAAGATTCCATTATTAAGTTATTCCCATAAACTACAATCACGGAATCTCCTTAAAGAAAATCCTGAATTCAGAATGAGGATGATTTTTAGTTTCATTTGTTTTCAATTGCACACAACAGTTTTGTATATGAAAAGTACGCCTTTTTTAGCAGACGTAGTTTTCAGTTGCAACGTTTTGTTATAAAGTGGCGAGAACTCAAATATAACGAAAGCTGGCGTATTTTTTATATACGTTGTTATGTGCATACTGGATTCAATAGTATTGCTTTTTTTGAAAATTGTCCATGCGTTAGTAATAAACATCCATTCCATAGTCTTTTGTTTCGTCTCAAATTTACACTGTAACAAATAAACAAGAAACGATGAAAACTAAAGTTCCATTAAAATTAGCATTCCTAGTTTTTCTACTAGGATTTACAATTCAAACATTTTCAAAATCTAAAAACACAAACATTATGAACAGTACAAAAAAAGAAACTATCGGATTATTAGTAATTATGAAAGCAAAAACAGGAAAAGAACAAGACGTCAAAAACTTCTTACTTGGTGGATTAGCATTAGTAAATCAAGAACCTCAAACAGTATCTTGGTTTGCCTTTCAAATAGATAATAATACTTTTGGTATTTATGATACTTTTGAAGTAGAAGAAGGAAGACAAGCACATTTAACAGGCGAAGTTGCGAAGGCATTATTAGCAAATGCAGGTGATTTATTAGAGAACTTTGATCCTAGCACAGATATTCAAGCAGTAGATGTATTAGCATCTAATCATAAATCCGGATTGCAAAACAAGGGTTTGCTTGTTATTATGAAATCTAAAGAAGCAAGGACAACAGATGTTGAAAACTTCCTTAATGTCGGCAAACAATTAGTTGGTGACGAGCCAAAAACTTTATCTTGGTATGCTATAAAAATAGATGCTACTACATATGCAATCTTTGATACTTTTGCAGATGATTCTGGTAGAGATACACATTTAACAGGGAAAGTTGCAGCAGCACTTATGGAAAATGCGCCTGTTCTTTTAGATGGTTTTGAAGCATCAGCAATTCAAAAAATAGACATCATAGCTTCGAAATAATTGTTATCTTTAGAAAGGAGTTTAACAACCACTCCTTTCTTTTTAATACGTAACATTAAAGAAGAAATAGACTCTTATGGTTCAAATTATTATTGATAAGCAAAATGGTGAACTGGCATTTAGACTAGAAAGGTTTGAAAATCTTAATCAATTTGACCATTTACAGCGAAAAAATTATTATTCTATTATTTTACTAAAAGGAAACAACTACAAGTTAAATGTAGATGTTTCTAATTATGAATTACAAGGCAACCAAATGATTTGCTTGTCACCTTATCAACCATTTATGATTTCTTCTGAAGAGTCTTGTTCAGGCTGGTTATTAAATTTTCACCCTGACTTTTTTTGTACATATCGACATCAAAATGAAATTGAAACAGAGGGCATTCTTTTTAACAACTTTCATGGATTACCACATTTTAAAATTTCTGAAAAAGCGTTGTTTTTTAACCTTATAGATCAAATTTCAAAAGAGATGGATAGAGATTCTATTGCTCAGCATGAGGTTCTTGTGGCTTTTTTAAAGGTGATTTTAATAGAAGCTGTGAGACAAAAAAAACAATCCAATAAAGATATAGTGCCAAAATTTTCTGATGATCAATCTGAAATATTGCAAAATTTAGTAGATTCTATTGAGAAGAATTATTCTGAGTTACACTCTCCGAAAGATTATGCAGATGTTTTATGTGTTAGCACTAAAACATTGGCTGGAATTGTGAAAAAATATTTACAGCAAACACCTAGTTCGTTAATTTCTAATAGAATTATTATAGAGGCTAAACGCGAACTATATTTAACCTCAAAACCTTTGAAACAAATCGCAGCTAATCTTGGGTATGACGATGAATTTTATTTTAGTAGGTTTTTCAAGAAGAAAGTAGGTGTTTCTCCCGATAATTATAGAAAGACAGTAGGTTTTGCTAAACTAGAAAAATTATGATTGTCAGTATGTCTTAAGTTGCACATAATGTCCCGTATAAAAACTGTGCGAGCTGGCGAGCTTGATTGTCCGAAGGACAATCAGGCGTTGCATGCGAGCACGGACTTTCGATTCGAGACAGGCTTGAGCATTGTTTTTAGCATCAATGAAAAAGCAGTAATCGAGTATCTTTAATATTCACCATAAAAACTAAAGATATGGAATCCCGAGTTACTGCCTTACCAAAGTTATTCATAGGAATTGACATCCACAAGAGGAGCTGGAAAATACACTGCAGCACCGATCTTTTTGCCGGTAAATCTTTTACTATGCCACCGGAGCCTGAGAAGTTACGGGAATATGTTCAAAAACATTTTCCGGACCACGAAGTCTCCACTGCCTATGAAGCGGGTTGTTGTGGTTATGCTGCTCATCGTAGTTTTGTAAATTTTGGCTGGAGATCCCTGGTGGTAAATCCGGCCGATATTCAACGAAAGGGAAAAGAACGATACACCAAAACCGATAGAATCGATGCCCAGCTCATTAGCAGAGAACTCAAAGACGGTCGTCTTGAGAGTATCATAGTTCCCGATATAGAACGGGAAGAACTCCGTAGCCTTTTCCGGCGCCGTAATGAACTGGTTAAAGACTTCAGACGTGTCAAATCTGTAATTAAAATGCAGTTGCTCTATTATGGAGTCAAAGTTCCTCCTGAGTTTGATAATGATCACTGGAGCCACGATTTTCGTCATTGGGTAGATAGCCAAAAGTTTATTTTTGGTACTGCAAGGGAATGTATGGCCAGTAAGATGCGTAATTTTCGTTTTATTGATAAGGAACTTCGAGATGTATCGAGCCAGTTAAGAGCTTATTGCCGTAAACATTTTAAGCAGGATTTCTATCTACTAAGGAGCATTCCTGGTATTGGAGGAATTGTAGCAGTTGGAATCATCGCTGAACTGGGTGATCTAAGGCGATTTAGCAGCTTAAAACATTTGGCAGGTTATGTTGGTTTGGCTCCCAGCATATATCAAAGTGGAGTTAATTCAAAATCAATGGGGATGAACCCCAGGTGTCACAGACTAATCCGATCATATTTTGTGGAAGCTGCATGGCAGGCAATTAGAACAGATCCTGTAATGCAGGCTTATTATCGCCAGCACCTGGGCAAAGACGTCAAAAAAATAATAGTAAAAGTGGCTCACAAATTACTGAGCCGAACTTTAGCAGTGATTAAAACTAAAACTCCTTATGAAATTGGAGTGATATCATAATCTATAACTCATGACCAAGCTCAAAATATTAAAAGTCTATACCACAAAACAATATAGGTGGCCATTTCAGGATCACATTTTTTAGCTAGTGGATAGACTTAATTAACCAATCATAATGATGCTGGTGGCACTCATTAGAAGTGACCACATATAGGATGCGGAGCGGGTTATTTTGCATTGAATTCTAACTGAAGCAAAGCTACAATCAGAATTAAACGCGTTAAAATATATATAGGAATGAAATAAGAAAAATTAAAATATTAAATTTGAGAGAGCAGGTTATTGCTTTTCATAGGATATAATGTTGTGCGTTCGTTTTTTATTTTTCCGCAATCAACTCAGTCCGTTCACAATTAATTCGAAACATTTTTCCATTTTCTAAAGGGTAAAGAATGTCATCATTCTCATTCGGCTTACTTTGATCCATAAGTCCTTCATTTATTTCACGGATAGAATCAGGAAAAAATGAAATTCCATTCAAAATATTTTCGTCTTCTGAAAATTCAGAATTATCTCCATCTGCTGAATTAATGAAAGTTACATTTTGATGTAAGAAAGTAAGCTTTTCAAATTCATTTTCCCGAACCCAATCTCCGATCGATTTAATGAATTCAATCCGCACATCATTATTAAATTCTGCTATTCCATTGAATATAAAGTTGTTATGTAAGTCGATATGAATTCCGTTCAATTTGACTGCATAATTTTCTTCGATTTCAAAGTTTGTTTTCATATTTTTCAAATGACGCACAACGTCTCGTATAAAAACAGTGCGAGCTGGCGAGCGTGATTGTCCGCAGGACAATCCGCTAAGCAAGCGAGCACAATGTTCGGATTTGAGACTGATTTAAGCATTGTTTTTATATGTTGTTGTGAGACGTCTTTTCTTTTTCGTTCTTCTAATCAGAAAAAGGCAAATCAGAGTCAGAAAGCCGAAGAAAAGCACTTCGAGTAGGTGTCCGAAAAATGGCATAAAAATCAGTTCTTCTTCAAGAAGTAAGCTATTCACAAAGCTTATCAAAGAAACAACGGCAACAATAAAGAAGACTGACGCTATGGTGTATAAAAATTTAATCATTGCTGTTCAATGTGAATTTTATCAAAAGTCCACTTATCCAAAGGTTTTTTACTCATCAAAAGAATAACTTTTGCCTTAGCCTTGGTACCTTCAACTGTCGTTTCTATTTGAGCGTACTCTGAACCATTTTCCGATCTGGTACCGCCAGAAGGAAATCTTCCAAACTCCTGGATTTCTCCTATTTCTGCGATGAGTTCGGGACTGTTTGTCAGATGTTTTTTTGCCAATTCATATTCTTCTGAATTGGAAATTTTAATAGTATTTCCAATTGTCACTACTAAAATAAAAACTACTATACCTAAAACGACGTAAAGGATATACTTGAAAAATTTTGGTATTCTCACTACTGGTTTTGTTTAAAGAAATTCATTTGTAATCAGTTTTTTAGATGTCTCACAACGTTTAGTATAAGAGCAGTAGCGGGGTTAAAGTACTTACCTTTTGGATTACAACATACTAATTAAAAAGCAAAATGGTTTGAGTTCAAACACAAACCGCTATTGCTTTTATACCTTGTTACCTGCTTTTTTTTATCCAAATTTTACACTTGTCATAGTCAGAGAACCACCTAAAGGATTATCATTAAAGATTGTGGTATTGTCCTTTTCGTCTTTTAATCCTAAGGTGTACAATAAAGGCAGATAATGCTCAGGCGTTGGAATGGCAAGGTTAAAAGCTTCGCCTTGCTTCTTAAAGTCAATTAAATTTTGGTGATTTCCCTCCAAAATCCATTTCTTCATTTTGCTATCAGCTTCTATTGCCCAATCATAGCCGAAGTTTTCATTAATTTTGCTAAAATCAACTTTTCTTAAATTATGAACCATATTACCGCTACCAACTATAAGCACTCCTTTTTCTCTTAGTGATTTCAGTTGTTGAGCCAACTCGTAGTGTTGCTGTGGCGTCATTTTATAATCCAAACTAAGTTGAATAACAGGTATATCTGCTTTTGGAAATAAATGCTTAACTACAGTCCAAGCTCCATGGTCTAATCCCCATTTATCATCTAAGTGAACGGTTCCTGCTGGATTAATGAATTCTGATATTTCTTTAGCCAGTTTTGGGTGTCCAGGCGCAGGGTATTGTACTTCGTAAAGTTCTTTAGGGAATCCACCAAAATCATGAATTGTTCTTGGATTTTGCATGGCTGTAACAAAAGTTCCATTTGTTTCCCAATGGGCAGAAACCACAATAATAGCATTGGGCTTTTCCAATTGCTGTCCTTGTTTTTTAAACGCTCTAACAAATTCATTGTCTTCGATTCCATTCATAGGCGAGCCATGCCCTAGAAAAAGGACAGGCATTCGCTTAGAAGAATCAAAAGAATCTGTTATGTTTTCTAATTTATTTAATGCTGACATCATAGGAATACTTAATGTTGTTAGTCCGGCTATCTTTAAAAACTCTTTACGTTGCATGTTAAACGTATATTTTGGTCAAAAATTCTGTAGAAGTTGTTGGTTTTCTACCTAACAACTTCTCTAATGAATTATCTGACATTTCTAATTCGCCATTAGCTTGTGCTACCGAAAACGCGGTAAATAATCCAATGTATTCATCTGGAACACCATACGTTTTTAGTGTAGCCTGATATTCTTCAGGTGAAGGCGATTGATAGGTAATATCTTTACCACTTATTTGGGCAATTGTTTCTGCTACCTCATAGTATGAAATTGCTTGATTATTTACTAATGGATACGCCTTATTTTCGTGCCCCTCAGAAGTCAATACTACCGCTGCTGCTTCTGCCAATTCTTGTCTTAATACTAAGCTAGACTTTCCATTTTCCGCAGGTTGCATAATAACGCCTGTTTCCAAAACTTGCTCTCCAATAAACATAGGTAGCATGTCTAAATATGTGGCGTTCTGTAAAAATGTATAAGCTATACCACTTTCTTTTATCCAGTTTTCGGTTTTTAAATGTGAATCTTGTAAGAATGCAATAGCAGAATTATCTCTTTCCTGATTTCTCATGAATGATGTGTAAACAATATGTTTAACTCCAGCTGATTTGGCTGCTCTAACCACATTTTCATGTTGTGCTTCACGGTTTTCTATCTCGCTGCTAGAAACAAATAACAGTTTATCTACGCCTTCAAAGGCTTTTACTAAAGAGTCATAGTTGGTGTAATCTCCTGTTTTTACGGTTATTCCATCTTCTTTATAGCTGATTGCCTTTTCCTCGCTTCTAGAAAGTACCGAAATATCAGAAGTGCTTACACCTTTTTCTCTTAATTGCTGAACGGCATGTTTACCAAATTCGCCTGTTGCTCCTGTTACTAATATCATGTTTTAAAATTTTTAATCGTTAATAATGATACAAAAGTATTACATTTGCTATACAAAATATAGTCAGTTATTAATTAATATCGCTATACTTTTGTATAGTTAAAGTTTAAAATTTTTGATAATGAGTGATTTGCAAACTATTTCTGAGATAAAAAAATGCCCTGTACAATACGTATTGGCGATTAATGATACTTTGAACGTGATAAGTGGTAAATGGAAGTTGCCTATACTTGCTTCAATCCTTTATGGTAATTATAGGTACAAAGACATACAGACCAATATCGATAAAATTACACCTAGAATGTTGTCTAAGGAGTTAAAAGAATTAGAACTAAATGGCGTTATAACAAGAAACGTTTATGATTCAACGCCAGTTCGTATTGAATACAAAATGACCGAA
The DNA here is from genome assembly GCF_002900095.1 of Salegentibacter mishustinae. Taxonomy (NCBI): domain Bacteria; kingdom Pseudomonadati; phylum Bacteroidota; class Flavobacteriia; order Flavobacteriales; family Flavobacteriaceae; genus Salegentibacter; species Salegentibacter mishustinae. The sequence goes on from NZ_LLKN01000003.1 coordinate 241,088, forward strand.
TCAGGTAAAAATATTCTTACAGTCCTTGATGCAATGGTTGATTGGGGTGTTTCTCATAGAAAATCTACACTCATACATTCTGATTAAAAGTGTTTTTTCGGCAAATTGCAGGTAACGTCCTGTATAAAAACTGTGCGAACTGGCGTGCGTGATTGTCCGCAGGAAATTCCACTAGCAAGCGTACAGGGAGTTTTGAAATGGGAATGAATTAGAGCATTGTTTTTATATAATGTTACCTGTAGTCTTTTCTAGTTGAACCATTCTAAAATTCTCCCTTTTAAATCACCTTTAGGCGAAATTTCAAACTCAGGAGTAATACCGTTCCAGTATTCTTTCTTTGTATGATCTGCCATTACTCCCGAAGTCATTATTAATATGTCGTTGTTTTTAAGATGAATAGTATTATTGGACGTTGTATAACCTGCGGTTTCGTCACCAAAAAATTTAATGTTTGGATTGCTCATTAATGCAATAGCTGTTGCTTCTCCTGAACTAGCGGTATTGTTATTTATTAAAACAGCAACCTTTAAATTTTTATTCTTAAGTTTATACTCAATTGGTTCCTCAATAAACTTTTTTGTTTTATTCGAGGAGCCGTCAAATATTTGATTTTCTTCTTTCTTCCATACCTGCCATTTATTCTCAATTAAGAAATGTCCAAGAATTTTATTTTCCAAAAAAGGTGTAAGTGAAATAAGCATTGGCCACATATTTCCCCCATTATTTTTTCGTAAATCAATTACCCAACCTTTTAAATTTTTAGAATCCTCTTTTTTTATATTTTGGAGATTCTCATTAATATATTCTGCGCCTTTTTTTAAAGTTTCATCCAGACTAGTTCTGGAATTTATAAAAGATTCAAGATTTATATACCCTAAATTTTCATCAGCTTCGAATGGCTGGACTTCTTCATAGTTATAAGTATCCTTTCCAACTGGGGATAAGTATTTTTTTAAGGATTGATCATAATACATTGAATGCTTTTCACCATTTAAAGTTAATGCCGTGATGACTGCAGAATCCTTTGAAAATTCAGCACTTTTCCAAACCTGTTTTTCAAATGATTCCCAGTCTATTGAATCTTTGTAGATAGACTTTTTCTCAAATTCCCTTATCATTTTTTTGATAGATTTCTTATCATCTCTTGAAAGTTCATTATTTTGAGAATGAACATTTTGAAAATTCATTATGATTGCAAATAAAATTATAATTCTATTCATTTTGATTAATGTTATTTAAGTTTTTAAAAAATAATGTATTAGCTTCTGTTCGCATTTTACTCTTCTAGGATTGTAGATTACAGGTAACGTCCCGTATAAAAACAGTGCGAGCTAGCGAGCCTGATTGTCCGCAGGACAAACAGGCGTTGCAAGTGAGCACGAAGTTTCGAATTGAGACAGGTTTTAGCATTGTTTTTATATATTGTTGAACTAAACCTAAAGGTAGCTTCAAGAGATCGCTAAATCACTATTCACTACCTTTAAGTATCTCTAATTATAATATTTAAAGTTATGAAAAAAAAGTAGTACCCTCATTGACAGGGCCTGTAA